>JALZHV010000085.1 GCA_030860625.1 Actinomycetota bacterium | reverse complement strand
GCTGGGACGGCCACCTCGATCCCGACACCGTCGCCGGGACGATCTACCAGGCGTTCCTGCTGCGGCTGGCGCGCGAGGTGGCGCGGGCGGCGATCGGCGACCGCGACCTCAGCGAGCGCTGGCTCGACCGCGCCGACAACGGCTTCACCCCACACGTCACCTCACCCTGGCGCTGGCACTCGCACCTGATGGCGCTCTGGGAGGAGGGCGACGAGGAGCTGATCGGCCGCCCCTGGGACGAGCTGGCGCTGGAAGCGCTGCGCGGCGCTCTCGACGACCTCGGCGACCGCTTCGGCCCCGATCCCGACGGCTGGCGCTGGGGCCGCGTCCACGAGATGAAGTTCCCGCACCCGCTCGGCGACGCCAACCCGCTCTTCGACCGCCTGCTCAACCGCCGCCTGCGCACCGGCGGCGCCCAGGAGACCGTGAGCCAGATCGCCTACGACCCCAACGACCCCTACAACGCGGTCTGGGCGCCGAGCTGGCGGATGGTCGCCGACCCGACCGCCCCCGACCGCTCCCGCTGGCAGATGTTCACCGGCCAGTCCGGCCACCCCGCCAGCCCCCACTACGACGACCTCCAAGCCGATTGGCTGGCGGGGCGGACGCAGCCGATGTGCGGCAAGGGGCCGTGGTCGGAGCTGGAGCTGGTCCCGGTGGCGGGCGGGTCCGGCTAGAAGACGAAGAGGCGACCGCGCCCGAGGGCCTTCTCGAGGTGCTTCTCCTCGGTGCCGAAGAGGCAGCCGCCGTGGCCGCCGGTGGGCGGGTTGCCGGTCACCTCCGCGTTGCCCCTCACACACTCTTTCGCGCAGAGAGCGGTGCGGTGGTTGTGGTCGCAGTGAGTGGCGAGCGCTTCATGTGAGGCATGGGTCAGCACGTCGTTCTGCCGCAGGAGGTCGACCCGCTCGATCGAGACGTTGAAGACGTAGCCGGTGACTGAGCGGCCGGCCACAGTGGTTTCCAGGTGTTCCCCCATCGCCGCCCCGGGGCTGTAGAGCCGCTGCCAGACATGGCCGATGTGGGCCAGGTAGGACCTCGCGAAGTAACTGACGACGGCAAACAAGACAGCCACGGTGCCGCCGACGCCGCCGGAGAAGTCCGGGTAGCGCTCGTTCAGCCAGAGGCCGAGGCAGATGGCGATCGCGTAGACGCCGCCGATGGTGGCCGCCGCGGCCACGAGCCTGTGCAGGAACCAGAACCAGGTGACGCGTTTCCAACGGTTTTCCTCCGGCGCCCGGCATGGCGGCGACCCGACCAGGCCGTCGCGGCGCGGCAGGACGTAGTACCAGTCGACCAGGCTCGAGAGGAAGCACACCGTCATCACCCCCGCCGTCACCCCGACCGAGGCCGCCCAGAGGGCGTCGACCTCGAATCCCCCGAGCACCCCGGCCTCGAGCAGAGCGAGGACCGCCAGGGGCGGGGCGAACGCGAGAGCCACCTCAACCGCCACCAGCCGGTCGAGCGGAGCTCGAGAGAGGGGGCGCCGAGTCGAACCGAGCGCCCGCGCGTAACCGTGGTTGAGCAGCACCGACCCGACCACCCCCAGGGCGATCAGCGACAGCGCGACGACCGGCGCGAGGAGGGTGAGGGCCGAAAGGGTGAGGCTGCTCGCGATCGAGAGGGCGAGAACGGCCCCCCGCGGACTCACCTCGTCACCTTCGTTCTCACTCCCGCCGCCCCACGGCGGAAAACCCTACATCCATAGGTGTAAGGGTGTGGGGATGGCGAGTCCGCGACTTAGGCGCGGGAAGCGGGTTCCCTCAGGGATGCGATACGTCAAGGCCGTCCTCCCCCTGCTTCTGACCACCGCCTTCCTGCTGCTGCCCGCCGCCGCGCAGGCGGTGCCGCGGGGGTTCTTCGGGATGGTCCCGCAGACGCCGCTGGGGCCGAAGGACCTGAGCCGGATGGCGAGCGGCGGGGTGGAAACGGTGCGGGTGACCGTGCCGTGGAGCTCGATCCAGCCCTCGCCCCGCAGCGACTACGAGTGGGGCGGGATGGACGCGTTCGTCGCGGCGGCGGCGGAGCGGGGGATCGAAGTGCTGCCGGTGGTCGGGACCTCGCCGAAGTGGGCGACCGGGAACTGGCGGCGGATGCCGGTCGACAACGGGCGCCAGCGACGGGCGTGGGGCGAATTCGTCCGCGCCCTGGTCGAGCGCTACGGGCACCGGGGCGAGTTCTGGGAAGAGCACGCGCCGGGGACCGACTGGCCGCTGCCGCGGCTGCCGATCCGCGCCTGGCAGATCTGGAACGAGGAGAACTTCTTCTACTTCGTCAAGCCGGTCTCACCGGAGCGTTTCGCGCGGCTGCTCGCGGTCACCGGCCGCGCCGTCCGCCAGGCCGACCCGCGGGCGGAAATCGTCCTCGGCGGCCTCTTCGGCCGGCCGAAGCAGGGCCTGCCGCGGGCGATGGACGCGGTCGACTTCCTCCGCCGCCTCTACCGCGTGCGCGGGGTCAAGGCCGACTTCGACGCGGTCGCCCTGCACCCGTACGCGGCCGACGTCGCCGAGCTCCGCAGCCAGGTCGAGGAGGTGCGGGCGACGATGGCTCGCCACGGCGATCGCCGCTCCGGGCTCTTCATCACCGAGATGGGCTGGGGCTCGGCCAACAACCCGCGCGTCGTCGCCTTCGAGGTCGGCCTGCACGGGCAGGCGCGCGAACTGCGCGCCGCCTACGGCTACCTGCTCGCCAACCGCGGGCGGCTGCGGCTGCGCCAGGTCCACTGGTTCACCTGGAAGGACGTCGCCGGCTCCTGCAACTTCTGCGACTCCTCCGGCCTCTTCCGCGCCGGCGCCCGCTTCAAGCCGAAGCCGGCCTGGCGCGCCTTCGTCGCCGTCACCCGCCGCGCCGGGTAGCGCGGAGCGCCGCGACGATCGGCGGCGGCGCCTTCTCGGGCGAGCCGGCGTCGAAGGGCGGGCTCGGGTCGTACTCGATCCCCAGCTGCACCGCCTGGGCTACCTCCGGCCCGGCCGCCTGGCCGACCAGGTAGAGCGCCATGTCGATCCCGGCCGAGACGCCGGCGGCGGTGAGGACCTTGCCGTCCTCGACGTAGCGGCCGCCGACCGGCTCGGCCCCGTACTCGCGCAGCTGCTCGAGGAAGAGCCAGTGGCCGGTCGCGCGGCGTCCCTCGAGCAGGCCGGCGGCGCCGAGCAGCAGCGAGCCGGTGCAGACCGAGGTGGTCCAGGTGCTCGCCTGATCGACCTCGCGCAGCCAGTCGAGCACCTCGTCGTCGGTCAGCAGCGGCCGGTTGCCGTGGCCGCCGGGGACGAGGACGATGTCCGGGTCGCTCGCCTCGCCCAGGCTCTTGTCGGCGCTGAGGCCGAGGGCGCCGCTGTCGGTCCTCACCTCGCCGCGCGATTTGGCGACGAACTCGACCTCCCAGCCGGGGACCGAGCGCAGCACCTCGTAGGGGCCGATCGCGTCGAGGGCCGTGAGCCCGTCGAAGATCAGGATCGACGTCTTCATGAAGGGATCGTAGAGTCCCCGGGGTGAGCCGGCGCGACCAGATCAAGCTCGACGAGAGCGAGCTGCGGGAGCTGCTGGGGGAGGAGCGGATCGCCGTCGTCTCCAGCCTCGGGCCGCGCGGCTGGCCGCACTCGATGCCGCTCTGGTTCGTCCCTCGCGAGGGGGTCGTCTGGATCTGGACCTACGCGAAGTCGCAGAAGGTCCGCAACCTCGAACGCGACCCGCGGGCGACGGTCCTGGTCGAGGCCGGGCGCGAGTACGGCGAGCTGCGGGGGGCGATGATCGAGTCCGAGGCGGTGCTCCACCGCGACTTCGAGACCGTGCTCGGGTTCGCAGAAGAGCTGACCGTGCGTTACGCCGAGGGAATCTCCTCCGTCGAGGGGGACGCCAGGGCAGCGCTGGAAGCGCAGGCGCCGAAGCGAGTGGCGATCAGCTTCCCGGTGCTGCGGATGGCGACCTGGGACCACCGTAAGCTCGGCGGCACCTACTGAGCCCACCCTGCCCGCCCGCTACCTTTCCCGACTCGATGAAACGACGCCTCCTGCTCCTTCCCCTGCTCGTCTGCCTGCTGATCGCGATGGTCGTCGGCAGCCAGCCCGGAACCGCCAAGCCGCTGCCGCGTCCGCCGAAGGGCTTCTTCGGCATCGTCCCGCAGACGCCCGTCGGCCCCGAAGACTTCGAATACATGAAGGCGGGGGGGATCGAAAGCATCCGCCTGACGCTGCCGTGGGCGGGGGTGCAGCCGCGCAAGAACGGCCCTTACGACTGGACCGGCTTCGACAACGCGATGGAAGTCGCCTCCCGCGCCGGGCTGCGGGTGCTGCCTTCGATCGGCTCGCCGCCGAAATGGATCGCCCGCAAGGAAACGACGCTGCCGGTCAACTCCTCGCGGGTGCGCGGCGCCTGGATGGCCTTCCTCCGCGCCGCCGTCGAGCGCTACGGGCCGGGCGGCGACTTCTGGGCCCAGACGGGCGGGGTCGGGCCGAACTACGAACCGGCGATCGTCGACCCGCGGCCGATCCGCGAGTGGCAGATCTGGAACGAGTCGAACTTCTTCTACTTCGCCTATCCCGTCTCCCCCAGCTCCTACGCGAAGCTGGTGACGCTCTCCAGCAAGGCGATCAAATCGGTCGACCCGAAGGCGAAAGTGGTCCTCGCCGGGCTCTTCGCCGAGCCGACCGCGCGGGGCAAGAAAGGGATGCCGGCGACGACCTACCTGGAACGGCTCTACGCGATCCCCGGTTTCAAGAATCGCTTCGACGGCTTCGACCTCCACCCCTACGCGATCGACAGCGCGGACCTGGAGCGGATGATCGAGGAATTTGTCGCGGTGGCGCGGGAAAACCGCGACCGGCCCGAGCTCTACCTGACCGAGCTCGGCTGGGGCTCGGAGAACAATTTCGACGAGGTCGCGTTCGAGCAGGGGGTCCGCGGCCAGGTCAAGCAGCTGAAGGCGTCCTACAAGTACTTGATCGAGAACGCGCGCCGGCTCAACCTCAAGGCGGCCTACTGGTTCTCCTGGAAGGACCTGCCGGAATCGTGCACGTTCTGCGACTCGGTCGGGTTCTTCAAGGCCGGGCCGAAGTTCCGCGCCAAGCCCGCCTGGCACGCCTTCGTCCGCATCACCGGTGGCCGCGCCAGACCGTGAACGGCTGAGCAGGAACGCCCCGCTCGTCCTGCTCGTCATAGCGATGGCCGCCGCCGCGGCGGTCCTCCTCGACTACGGCTCGGAGCTGACCTTCTTCCAGGACTCCTGGGAGCTGCTGATGAACCGGCGGGAGCTCACCGCCGACGCCCTCTTCCAGCCCCACAACGAGCACATCGTCGCGCTGCCGGTGGCGATCGAGCTGCTCTCGCTGCGGCTCTTCGGGATGGACTCGATGACGCCCGAACTGGTGGTGCTGGTGGCGCTCCTGCTCGGCACCGCCGCGCTCCTCTTCGTCTACGTCCGCCGCCGCCTCGGGCCCTGGCCGGCGCTGTTCGCGGCGGTGCTGCTGCTCTTCCTCGGCCCCGCCTGGCAGGACCTGCTCTGGCCCTTCCAGGTCGGCTTCGTCGGCTCCTCGCTCTGCGGGCTGGCGGCACTGCTGGCGCTGGAGAACGGGGGTCGTCGCTGGGACGCGGTGGCCTGCGCGCTGCTGGTGACCTCGATCGCCTTCTCCAGCCTCGGCCTCGCCTTCGCGGTCGCGGCGGCCGTCGACGTCCTGCAGCGGCGGCGGGAGCGCGGCTGGGGCCGGGCCTACGTGGCGGCGGTGCCGCTGCTCTTCTACGCGGGCTGGTACGCCGGCTGGGGGCACGAGGCGGAAAACCAGCTCAGCGCCGACAACGTCCTCGCCTCGCCGGGGTACGTGGTCGAAGGGCTGGCCGCTTCGCTCGACTCGTTGCTGGCGTTGGGGACGATCTTCGACGAAGCGGTCGGCCGCTCGAAGTTAGGGCTGCCGTTGCTGATCGCGCTCGTGGCCCTGGCCGCCTACGGGATCTACCGGCGGCGGAGCGTCTACCCCGGGCTCTGGCCGGTCCTTGCCGCCACCGCGACCTTCTGGTTCCTCGCCGCCTTCAACACGATCCCCGGCCGCGAGGCTTACTCGAGCCGCTACCTCTACGTCGGCGGGCTCCTCTTCCTGCTCGTCGCCGCCAACCTGCTGCGAGGCGTGCGGATCAACCGCTGGGGCCTCGCGGTGGCGGGCGCCCTTACGATCGCGATCGCCGGCTTCAACCTCGTGCCGCTGCGCGAAGGCCGCGACTTCTTCGCGAAGGAGACGGTGCTGACCCGCGCCGACCTCGCTGCGGTCGAGATCGCGGCCGGCACCGTCGACCCGCGCTTCACCCTGCCGCCGGAGATCTCCGGCACCCCCTTCCTCAACGAAATCGAAGCCGGCGAGTACCTGCGGGCCGTCGAGGAACACGGCTCCCCCGCCTACACCCCGGCGGAGCTGGCGGCGGCTCCCGCCGAGGGGCGCGAGCAGGCCGACCTCGTCCTCGCCCACGCGCTGCCGCTGAACATCGAAACCGGCGCGGCCGCCGCCGCGGGCGGCCCCTGCCGGACCCTCCGCGGCGATGGGCCCGAGTCGATCCCCCTC
>JALZHV010000084.1:2106-6589 GCA_030860625.1 Actinomycetota bacterium | reverse complement strand
GCCGAAGCCGCGCTGGGAGACGCGGCCGCGCAGCCGCCTCGCCACTTCGCCGGCCTCTTCCGCGTTGACCTCGGGGACGATCACCGCGAACTCGTCGCCGCCCTGGCGGAAGACCGAGTCTTCGCCGCGGACCTCCTTGCGCAGCGAACTGCCGATCTCGGCCAGGAGGCGGTCGCCTTCGAGGTGCCCGTGCTCCTCGTTCACCTGCTTGAAGCCGTCGAGGTCGATGACGACGAGGGCGAACTCGCGCCCGTGCCGTTCGTGGCGGGCGATTTCCGCCGCCAGGCGCTCGTGCAGGGCGCGGTAGTTGCCGACGCCGGTCAGCTCGTCGCGCCGGGCCAGCGCCCAGAGGGCAGCGTGGCTCGCCCGCAGCCGGCTGACCAGGATGACGATCCCGATCCCGACCGCCGCCAGGCAGGCCGCCTCGGCCAGGGCGAGGATCGTCTCCTCGCGCCGGGAGAAGTGGCCGAAGACCAGCGGCGCCAGCAGGCCGAGCGCGACCGCGATCAGAGCAGCAAGCAGGTAGGCGGCGCCGAGCGGCACGAGCCGCTGCTCGTCAGGGGATGCCAGCGCATCCGATTTCGTACCCATGGAATTGACTGGTCCTTTGATTCCCAAAAGATTACGGTTCAGTGCCCTATCTGACTGTCCCCTAACCCCACTACGATGCGCCGGATGCGCTACCCGGTCGAAGACTTCACCGCCGAGGAGCGGGCGCTGCTCGCCCCGCACTTCACCAACCTCGACCGGCCGGTGTTCGCCCTCGTCAACCTGCCGGAGACCGTGAAAGGGGCGCTTTTTGCCCGCTATTCGCGTTATTCCGGGACCGTCAGACGACTCTACCTGGAGGAGTTCGCCGCCGACGCCCCCGCCGCCGGCCGCCCCTTCGACGAGGAGGAGGGCGAGCGCGCCGCCAAGCTGTATGAGCGCGTCTTCGTCGGCTACGGCGACGACTCGATCGCCCAGGTCGGCGGCGCCCACGTCGCCTGCGAGTGGGTCTCCAACATCCTCACCAAGCTGCTGCAGCGCGGCCGCCTCGCCGCCTACCTCGAGCAGTCGACCCGCTACATCCCCTACGACCAGCCGCTGCCCGAAGGCGGCTACCGCTTCTACCGCGACGAGGAGCTCGGCCCCGAGTTCCGCGCGGCGATGGACGAGATCTTCTCGATCTACTCGCGCTCGCTGACCGAGGTCGAGGAGTGGGCGGCCGAGCGCTGGCCGCGCGGCGACGAGGAACCGGAGGGCCCGTGGCGGCGCTCGATCAAGGCCAAGGCGCTCGACCTCCTGCGCGGCCTGCTGCCCGCCGCGACCCTCAGCCACGTCGGCATCTACGCCTCCGGCCAGGCCTACGAGCAGCTGATCATGCGGCTGCTGGCCTCGCCGCTGCCGGAGGCGCGCGAGTACGGCGGGATGATCCTCCAGGAGCTGAAGCAGGTGATGCCGAGCTTCGTCTCCCGCGTCGACCGGCCCGAGCGCGGCGGCGAGTGGATCTCCTACCTGGAACGGCGCCGCGAGCAGACCGAGAGCTGGGTCGCCCGGCTCGGCCTCGACCGCCGCTCGGAGGGCGGCGACGTCCCCTCGGTCGAGCTGCTCCACGTCGACGGGACCGAAGAGGACCTGCTCGCCTCCTCCCTGTTCGAGGGGGCGAGCGCGCCGGAGACCGAGATCCTCGCCCGCATCGACGTCCTCGACCGCGAGGAGCGCGCGAAGCTGCTCGGCGCCCTGGTCGGCGAGCGCGCCAACCGCCGCCACCGTCCCGGCCGCGGCTTCGAGGCGCTGCGCTACCGCTTCGAGATCGTCTCCGACTACGGCGCCTTCCGCGACCTGCAGCGCCACCGGATGCTGACCTGCCAGTGGCAGCGGCTCAGCCCCGACCTGGGGGCGGGCGTGCCCGAGGAGGTGCGCGAAGCCGGCGCCGGCGGCGAGTTCGAGCGGGCGCTGGAGATCTCCCGCGCCGAGTACGAGCGGCTGGCGGCCGCCGGCCTCGCCGAGCAGGCGCCCTACGCGCTCAGCCTCGCCTACCGGATCCGCTACACGCTCGACCTCAACGCCCGCGAGGCGATGCACCTGATCGAGCTGCGCTCGGGCCGCGAGGGCCACCCGACCTACCGCGCGGTTGCCCAGGCGATGCACGAGCGCATCGCCGCGGTCCACCCCGGGGTGGCCGCCGCCATGTCCCACGTCGACACCTCCGTGGAGCCGCGACTGGAGCGGATCATGAGCGAGATCCGCACCCACCGCAAGCAGGTCGGCGCCGGTCACCCCGAGTAGCCCTGCCTCAGTCCTCCAGCCCCGCGGCGACCTCTTCCAGGAGGTCGAGGGCATCTTGGAGGCCGTCCTCCATACCGGAGGCGATGATCGCGTCGCGCACCTCGGGGCTCGGGCACTGGACGAGGATCGTCACCGTCGTCCGGCCGTCCTCTTCGGCGAAGGTGGCGGTGTTCAGAGTCGCGTTCGCCTCGGCTTCCTCCGGCGTCCCCGGCGCCCCCTCGAAGACCTCGGTGCTGACGATCTTCTCCTCGGGAACGATCTCGCGGTAGGTGCCGTGAAAGGCGACCTCCATGCCGCCCTCGGTCTCCATCGCATAGCGCCAGCGGCCGCCGACCCGCAGGTCGATCTCCATCTCCTTGGCCGTCCCGCGGCGGGCGGTCCACCAGCGACCGACCAGCTCGGGCGTGGTCCACGCCCTGTAGACAAGGCGCTTGGGCGCGTCGAACTCGCGGGTGATGAGGATCTGGTCCTCGGCCGGGAGCGTCAGCTCCGCTTTCCTAGTCATCGTCATCTCCTTCTTCCTCCTGTTTCTTCAGGTCTTCCAGAACGTCGTCGAGCCGCTCGAAGCGCTCCTCCCAGAACCGCTGGTAGCGGCTGACCCAGTCGAAGATCGGGCGCAGGGCCTCGCCGTTGAGGCGGTAGACCCGCCGGCGGCCCTCCTCCCGCACCTCCACCACGCCCACCTCGCGCAGCACCCGCAGGTGCTTGGAGACCTGCGGCTGCCCCAGCCCCGTCAGCTCGACGAGGTCGTTGACCGGCCGCTCCCCGGCGACGAGGAGATCGAGGATCTCCCGCCGCCGCGGCTCGGCGACGGCGTTGAAGGCATCGGCGGTGGTCGGCAAGCGACTCATGCCGAGATTATATACCTATATGGGAATATTTCTAGCGGGGGCTACTCGCGCCGCTTGCGCTTGCGTTTCTCGCCGCCCGGATCCGGGTCGGGCTCGTCGTCGTCCCAGCCGCCCTCGGGTTCCATTTCCGCCGCCGCCCTCTCGCCGGGGGTCGGCCAGGGAACGGCTTCGCCGGCCGCCCAGGCGGGCGGTTTGCCACCGGGCACCTTGCCGATGACGAGGAGGGCGAAGTAGATGAGCCAGGCCAGCAGGAAGAAGACCATTCCGAACAGGGTGGCGATCCCGAGCGCCATGCCCAGCGAGCCCCAGAAGCGGCTCAGCAGGCCGGTTCGCATCGCCCACAGGCAGGTGTAGAAGAAGGCGAAGACGATGCCCAGCGCGCCGGCCAGCCCGAAGCCGGTGGCGAGCGGGGTGAGCGACGCGTCAGCCCGCGCCTCGGAGGCGGCGTCGTCTTCCAGCTTGCGGCTTTCGCAGGCCCGCAGTGGTTTCTCGTCCTCGTCGACGCATTCGCGGTTCGCCTCCTGCTTGGTCAGCGTCGGCTTCGCCTTGCCGGCGACGAACTCGTCGGCGGCTTCCTGCTGGGCCAGCATCGTCAGCCCGGTGGTCAGCGCCAGGAATAGCGGCGCGGCGACGACGAGGCCGATCATCTGCGAGCGGATCCCGTCGCTGCGGGCGCGGGCGGCGCGGAAGAGGTAGAGGAGCGGAACCGCGAGCAGCGCGAAGGCGGCCGCCTGCATCAACCCCGAGAGCTTCACCGAGCCGCTGTGCTCGTCGATCGAGCGGAGGATCTCCGCCGCTCCCTCCCCGGTCGCCTCGTTGACGAAGCGGGCGGCGACGAAGAGGGCGAGGGCGAGCAGCGTCGCCAGCGCCACCGGCAGCGCCCAGCGAGACTCCCGGTCCAGGGTCGCCGCCTTGGTCACGAGCCGTACGCTATCGGCATGAGCCACGTCGAGGACCTGCGCGTCGTCCCGCTCGAGGCGGGGGCCGGCCCCGAGAATCCGCCCTGCCCCGCCTGCGGCGAGCCGCTGTTCGGCTGGATCGCCACGAAGCTCGGACTGGCCGGGCCGGTGCGCCGCTGCGAGAGCTGCGGCCTCGGGGTAGTCGGCGAGCCCGGCGGCCCGGAGGAGGCGCTGCGCGAGCTCGACTCACTGCGAGAGGAGAACGGCGCCCTCCGCATCGTCGACCGCGGCAGCTTCGCCTGCGCGCTTGGCGGCGCCGGCTGGTACGGCCTGCGGCGCCAGAGCAAGTACCTCTTCACGCTCGAGGCGGTCCGCCGCTTGGTCGCCCACCGGGACCAAGTCGTCAAGTCCCGCCGCTGGATGCCGGCGACGAGCCTCGTCGCCACCTTGCAGACGCTGCTG
>JALZHV010000084.1:0-2096 GCA_030860625.1 Actinomycetota bacterium | reverse complement strand
CTGCTGAACAGCGTCACCTTCGGACACAACGTCTTCCTCGGCGTCCTTGGCAGAGCCCCGATGATGCCGGCGTCGGAGCGGTGGCAGCGGCAGATCGACATTCTCGCCAGCGACGTACTGGCGGTGCCGGCGGTGCTGTTCGCGATCCCGCTGGAGCTGGCGGGCGGCATCTTCTGCCGCGGGGCGGTCTACGAAGTGCGTCTCGAGCTGCTCTAGGAGCGCTTCTAGCTGAGGCCTTCGCGCGCCTCGCGCACGAGGGTCACGGCCTCGGGGAAGAGGACGCGGATCGCGTCGCGGACCTGCATCGCCTGCTCGTCGGCGCTGCCGCTCAGCTGCAGCTGGCCGATCGAGGCGACGGTCATCTCCACCGCCAGCTTGATCGCGTTGTCGGCCCAGGCGACGCGCTGCGAGGACTGCATCTGCTCGGAGAGCTCCTCCATGCGGGCGCGGAACTCCTCCGGGTCGCCGAAAAGGTTGAAGCCCTCCATAGGGCGTATGTAAGCAAAAGGGAGGAGCCGACCCCCTGAATGCTTGGTACCACCTCCCTTTATCGGCACAAACGCCGCGGATCTTGAACTACGCTCGCGGCGTGAAGCGACTCGCGCTCATCCTGATGGCCCTGGTCGCTCTCGGCTGCGCCCTCGCCGCCCCGGCCGGCGCCTCGGACGTGGCGACCGCTCCCGACGGCACCGTCACCCTGGTCTCCGGGCAGCAGTACCTGCGGGTCGCGCCCGACGGGACCCGCACCCCCTTCCAGGACTACACCCTGCGGGAAACCGAAGAGGAAGGCGACCCCTCCGTCGCCGTCGCCCCCGACGGCACCGCCACGGTCGCCTGGGTCAGGATCGGCCCGGTCGGCTCCGCCGTCCTCGTCCGCCGGATCGGCCCCGACGGCGAGCTCGAGGGCGGGGTGACCGAGCTGGTCAGCCACAGCGAAGACTCCCATCTGAACCCCGACGTGGCCGTGGCCCCGGACGGGACCGCGACCGTGGTCTGGACCGCGACGTTCGGCGGCGAAACCTTCATCCAGAGCAGCAGGATCGCGCCCGACGGGACCGCGGGCAAACGGGTCGACCTCGCCGCCGGCGGCTCCTACAGCCCGGACGTCGAGGTGGCCCCGGACGGGACCGCGACCGTGGTCTGGCATCAGTTCGGGGACGACTCGTCAACCGCCGCGGCCCGGCAGATCAAGCCCGACGGCAGCCTCGACGACGCGCTGCAGCTCTCCAGCGGCGCCTGCAACTCCCAGGACCCGGCGTTGGCGGTAACGCCGAGCGGCGCCGCGGTCGTCGTCTGGGAGTGCATCTACCCACACGGCGTCGGTGTCGATCCCGACGAAATCCTGGAAGAGCGGCGGATCGCCCCCAACGGGGTGCCCGACAAAGGCGTGAACACGATCTCCGCCGAAGAGGACGCGGGGGCGCCGGTCGTAGCCGCGGGACCCGACGGGACCGTGACGATCGTCTGGCGGCAGAGCGCCGGTCCGATGCTCGAGCGGCGGATCGAACCCGACGGGACCCCCGAGGACACGATCTACGACGTCTCCTCCCCGGCTCGCGGCATCTACCCGAAGCTGGCGATCGCCGACGACGGCAGCGCCACCCTCGTCTGGAGCACCGGCTGGCAGATCTTCAGCCGCCGGCTCGATCCCGACGGAGCCCCCGCCGGACCGCTGCGCGAGGTGTTGAGCAGCAACGGCTACATGAACATGCTCGGGATGGGCTTCGACCCTGAGGACGGCAGCGCCCTGCCGATCTGGTCGCGCCGGCTCGGCTACTACGAGACCGAATCGGCGCTGGAGGCAAGCCGGCTGGCGGCCGACGGCACCGCGGGCCCGATCTTCTACCTGACCGACCCCGGCACCGAACCGGCCACCTGGGCCGACCCCGGCAGCCTTGCCTTCGGCGACGTGAAGATCGGCACCACGGTGACCAGCCAGGTCGAGTTCACCAACCGCAGCGTCGACTCGACCCCGGTCTCGGGGGTGTACCTGCAGGGCGCCGACGCCGACCAGTTCCAGATCGTCGACGCCGGCTCCTGCACCTCGCAGCCGATCCCCTTCGTCTCCACCTGCAGCGTCACCGTCGCCTTCACCC
>JALZHV010000083.1 GCA_030860625.1 Actinomycetota bacterium | reverse complement strand
GTCTTGGCCCTGGTGGTGGGGACACGGATGCAGAAGTACTCAAAGCCCTGGCGAACTCAGTAGATATTGCCTCCCTCTTCTTGGTTGATGTTTCAATCGAGCTCTTACAGCTCGCAGCCGATCAAATCATCACCCAGGTGCTCGAGCGAAAGCTCCTTCAACCCCCACCCAGGGTAAGGGCGATGCTCTCCGACTTCGAGGACAACCTCTCGAAGCTCTCCCCAATCCTGATGGCTAGAGACATCCGCACGCTCTTCACCTTGCTCGGCTTCACCATCGGCAATGGCAGCGAGATGGACGTTCTTAAGAGCCTCAGCAATGGCACTCGCACCGGCGATTACGTGCTGGTGGATGTGAGGCTCCATTCACAAGGGGAACTTTCCTCGGATTTTTCACTCACCCAGCATGATCGCGAACAGCTGATAGCCCCATACGACACGGAAATCCTTAGGGCATTTGCGTTCAGTCCCGTAGAGGAGGCATCCGATTATGCCGTTCGACTTGATGATCCTGCGATTAAGGTCGACTTGATCCCCCGTTGGGGACACGGCTATACCACTGCCGTCCCCTCAGCCATCAACGTCTACGTGGAGTGCTCCGGGCTGTATGAGAACGAGCGGTTCAGAGAGAGCATGGAAATATCAGCGCCCCCGCGCCGATCACGTCACGCCAAGAATCAAGCGGAGGTACTGCGGCTAGCAACGTTGACCTTCTACCACTTGGATTCTTTGGTCCAATGGATTGAAAGCGCGGGAGAGTTCCGCGTTGTCTGGCAGAAAGCCTTCCACGGATCTGGCCTAATTCTTTTAGAGCGAGCATAGTCAGAGGCCTTTCGATGAGTCTCACGTCACTTTTGGATTCGCTCGCCGCTAGTGGTCAGCGCCTGGCGGTGCATGAGGGGGAGCGCCGAGAGCGAGCCGATCAGTTGCTCCTACCGATTTGGAACTGGCTTCAAGAAGTATCCGGCCTGACGGAAAAGGTGGACGTACCTTGGTCAACCGTTGACGATTCCCTGGCAGCCGAGGATGAGCAGGCGATTGCAATGGCAGTCAAAGATTTGGTCGACAGCCTAGACCGCAACGACCAGCAAGATTTTGAGAGCGCACTGGCTAAGGTCCGGATCAACTTCGCCATGGGTATCCAGAATGCCCAGGAGGATCTACGGGTAAAGGGATTAGAGGCACAGAGCATCGCGACCCTCTTCCTGCCGATTCGGAGCGAGTTGGCGAGCTGGCTGCACCGGGAGGAGTCGGACCAAGTACTTACGCGAGCTCGCAGTGCCCTCACCGAGGTGAGCGCGACCAGGCTGGCACTGAGCTTCAACCAGCAGTTTGAGGAGGACCTAAGGCAGGCGAATCGATTCCGACAGGGAGCGATGGTCTTCTTCATGCTCGCAGTTGCGTGGTCGATCATCGCAGCGATCACCTTGCCTGCGACTATTACCGCCCAAGGCGCGGTAGGACGGTTTGTCATCGCGGCTTCTCTCGTAGTCGTGGGCGGCTTCTTCACGCGCGAGTCGAACCGGCATCGATCCGACGCGAACGTTTGGAGAACGGTGCAGCTTCAACTGAATGCGATCGAGTCCTACTGCGCCGGCATGCCTCGTGATAGAGCGGAGGTGCTTCGATTTCTGCTCGGCGCTTCTGTCTTCTCTGGGCCGCGCCTCTACGCGGTTGCTGCCGGCAACAGCAACGGGAACCGTAGCCCTGAATCGGGCCATGCTTCTGAAGTCGCCGCAGATGCCAGTCTTGAGGGCAGCCTGAGAGAGATCCTCGGAATCGTAAGAGAGGTTGCTAAAGCTTCCCGTGCCACCCCCCAGCCGTAAGAGGAGATAACCGGAGAGAGCCATAAGTTGCGTCGGCATTAGGCTGCACCGTCCGGTGTCCGCCCAGCTTCGCTCCCTCCGCCGCCGCAAGCCCGCCAAGAAGCGGATGCTGCTGATCGTCAATCCGTATGCGACGACGGTTTCGGATCGGCTGAAAAATTTGGTCGTCTATGCGCTGCAGGGGCGGTTCGATGTGGAAGCGGTCTCGACGCAGGCGCAGAACCACGCGACCGAGATCGGGCGGGAGGCGCTGGACGGGGGCTACGACGTGGTCGTCGCCTTCGGCGGGGACGGGACGCTGAACGAGGTCGTCAACGGGCTGGCGGGGACGGACCTGCCGGTGGCGATCCTGCCGGGGGGCTCGACCAACGTGGTCGGCCGCACGCTGGGGATGCCCAACGACGTGGTCGACGCGACCGAGCACCTGCTCTCGCTGGCCGACGAATGGCAGCCGCGCAAGATCGACCTGGGGATGGTCGACGACCGCTACTTCGTCTTCGCATGCGGGGCGGGCCTCGACGCGACGGTGGTGAAACGGGTCGACCGCAACCCGACGATGAAGGGGAACGCCGGCCCCTACTACTACTCATGGGCGGGGGTCTCCAGCTTCTACCGCAATTACCTGGTCAACCCGATCCGGATGCGGACGACGGTCGACGGGCGGGAGTCGGTCGAGGGAATCACCACGATCATCCAGAACTCGAACCCGTTCTCGTACTTCGCCAGCCGCCCGATCTGGATCTGCGAGGGGATCGACATCGACGACGGCACCCTCTCGATGGCGGTGCTGAAACGGGCCACCCAGCGCGACATGCCGAGCCTGATCAGCCGCCTCTTCAACGAGCACAACCCCACCGGTCGCCACAAGCAGGTCGCCCACTTCGACGACGTCACCCACGCGGTCGTCGAAACCGTCTCCACCGGCAAGGACGGGAAGCCACGGCCGTTCCCGCTGCAGGTCGACGGCGACTACATCGGCGAGCGCGAGCGGATCGAGCTGCGCGTCTCCCCTAGCGCCCTGACGATCGTCGCCTAGCTAGTCCAGCAGGCCCTTTTCGCGGGCGCCGACCGCGGTCTGCAGCAGCGTCTCCTGGGCGCCGAAGCGCGGCTCCCAGTCGAGGTCGCGGCGGGCCCTGGCGGTGTCCATCAGGACCGGGGTGTCGAAGGCGGTCGCCCACTCGAGCTGGGCGGAGACAAAGCGGAGGCGCTTGGCCGCGGCGGCACCGACGGTGGCGGTCTGGCGGGGGACGGGGATCGAGCGCCAGCCGATCGAGCGGGCGAGGTCGGAGACGGTGATCTCGCCCTCGCCGGCGAGGTTGTAGACGCCGGGCGGGCCGTCGCCGCAGATCGCCGCCGCCATCGCCCGGGCGACGTCGTCGTGGTGGACGAGCTGAATCGGGGTGCCGGGGTCGGGCAGGATCGGCTTCGCCAGCGGCAGCTTTTCGATCCCCTTGCGGACGACGGGGACCGGATCGCCGAGGCGGACCGCGTCGACCGTCTGCTCGATCAGCATCGTCGCCCGCGGCCCGGCGACGATGCAGGGCCGGAAGACGTAGGCCTCGACGCCGCTGCCGGGCAGGAGCTCCTCGAGCAGCGCCTCCAGCTCGGCCTTCTGGCGCGAGTAGTAGAAGTCCTCGCTGCCGCGCGGCGGCACGTCCTCGGTCAGCGGCAGCGGGTTCTCCGGGTGGAAGCCATAGGCGGCGACCGAGGAGGCGTAGACGAGCCGCTTCACCCCGGCCGTGATCGCCGCTTCGAAGACGTTGCGGGTGCCCTGCAGGTTGACCTTGCGGGTTTCGTCGCGGCCGCCGAAGATCGCGAAGGCGAGGTGGACGGCGACGTCGGCGCCGTCGAAGAGCGCCGCCAGGGCGCCGCGGTCGAGGATGTCGCCGCGCCGGTAGGTGACCTTCTTCCACCCTTCCTCGTCCGGGTCGAACGGGCGCCGCGCCATCCCCAGCACGCTCTCCACCTCCGAGCGGCGCTCGAGCTCCGACATCAGCGGCTTCCCGATCTCCCCCGTGGGGCCGGTTACGGCGACCTTCAGCGGCATCAGCCTGTCTTTTCCCTCAAGCGGCCGGAGTAATCCGGTACGCGTCGAAGACGCTCTCGACGTTGCGCAACCGGCTGATGCAGTGCTTGAGCTGCTCGGTGTCCCCGACCTCGACCACGAACCGGTTTTTGACCATCGGGTGGTTGGTCGTGCAGGAGGCGCCGATGATGTTGATCCCCGCCTCGGAGAAGGTCCGCGAGAGGTCCTCCAGCAGGCGGGTGCGGTCGTAGGCGTCGATCTGCAGCTCGACCCGGTAGGAGGCCTCGTTTTCCCCCTGCCAGCCGACCGCGACGAAGCGGTCGGGGGAGCGCTTCAGCGCCTTCACGTTCTTGCAGTCGCCGCGGTGGATCGTGATCCCGCGGCCGAGCGAGACGTAGCCCTCGATCTCGTCGCCGGGCACCGGCCGGCAGCACTTCGCCAGCCGCACGGCAACGTTTTTGACGCCCTTGACCTTGATCCCGTAGTTGGAGGCCTCCTTGGTGCGGCGCGCCTTGTCCTCGCCGCCGGTGGGCGCCGTCGCGTCCTCCTCGACCCCCTCCCCCGCTTTCAGCCGCTGCATCAGCTTGTTGGCGGCGGTCTTGGCGGAGACTTTGCCCTGGCCGAGGGCGATGTAGAAGTCGGTCGCTTTGCGGAAGCCCATCTCGCGGATCACGTCCGCCAGCAGGGCCGAGCCGGAGACTTTCTGCATCGGGATGCCGCGCGTGCGCAGCGCTTCCTCGAGCTTTTCGCGGCCGTCGCGCTCGGCGTCCTCGCGGCGCTCCTCTTTGAACCAGGCGCGGATCTTGTTGCGGGCGCGGCTGGTCCGCACCAGCTTCAGCCAGTCGAGCGAGGGGCCGCGCTTCTGCTTCGCGGTCAGCACCTCGACGATGTCGCCGGACTTCAGCTGGTAGTGCAGCGGCACCATGCTGCCGTTGACCTTGGCGCCGACGCAGCTGTGGCCGACGTCGGTGTGGACGGCGTAGGCGAAGTCGAGCGGGGTCGAGCCGGCCGAGAGGCTTTTCACTTCCCCCTTCGGGGTGAAGACGAAGACCTCGTCCTCGAGGAGGTCGACCTTGAGCGACTCGAGGAACTCGGTCGGGTCCTGTTCGCCCTCGGTCTCGACCAGCTGCCGCAGCCAGGTCATCTTCTCCCGCTGCGGGTCCCCGTTGGTCCCCTCTTTGTAGGCGACGTGGGCGGCGATCCCGTACTCGGCGAGTTTGTGCATCTCCTCGGTGCGGATCTGGATCTCGAGCGGTTTGCCCTCCGGCCCGATCACCGTCGTGTGCAGCGCCTGGTACATGTTCGCTTTCGGCATCGCGACGAAGTCCTTGAAGCGACCCGGCAGCGGCTTCCAGAGCGAGTGGATGACGCCGATCGCGCCGTAGCAGTCCTTGACCGAGCCGACGATCACCCGCATCGCCGTGAGGTCGAAGATCTCGTTGAACTCGCGGCCCTTCTTGGCCATCTTCGTGTAGATCGAGTAGAAGTGCTTGGCGCGGCCGGAGATCTCGGCGTCGATCCCGACCTGCTCCAGCTCCTTGTCGAGGAACACGCCCGCCTCGGCCACGTATGACTCGCGCTCGTCGCGCTGCTGGGCGACCAGCTGCTTGATTTCCGCGTACTTGCGCGGGTGCAGGGTGGCGAAGGCGAGGTCCTCGAGCTCCCACTTGATCGCGTGGATCCCGAGCCGGTGCGCCAGCGGCGCGTAGATCTCCAGCGTCTCGTGGGACTTCGCCAGCTGTTTCTGCTTCGGCAGGGCGCCGAGCGTGCGCATGTTGTGGAGGCGGTCGGCCAGCTTGATCAGGATCACCCTGACGTCGGTGGCCATCGCCACCATCATCTTCCGGTAGTTCTCGGCCTGGCGCTCGTCGCGGCTCTCGAAGGTGATCCCGGTCAGCTTGGTGACGCCGTCGACCAGCTGGGCGATCTGGGGGCCGAACTCGTCGCGGATCTCCTCCAGGCTCGCGGTCGTGTCCTCGACCGTGTCGTGCAGCAGCGCGGCGCAGAGCGTCTCGGTGTCGAGCCGCATCCCGGCGCAGATCTGGGCGACCCCGACCGGGTGGGTGATGAACTCGTCGCCGGAATAGCGGCGCTGGTCGGCGTGGCGCTCGCAAGCGAAGTCGAAGGCGCTCTCGACCCTGGCGCGGTCGATCGTCGCCACCGCCACCGCGGTGCCCCCGCCGGCCCCGTTCCCGTTTTCGGGCGCGGCGGAGTCGAACTCCTCGATCACGGCGAAGAGATCTGCCAGGAGCTCCTTGTGCTCTACCGCGGTTTGGGTCTTGCGAGGAATTGCCGGTCCTCCGAAAGTCGGGTCTCGTAAGCGCGGAACGCGGCCGAGCGCCGCAGGTCCGTCTTCTCTGAGGATACGACCCGGACGACGCCTGCGCCGCCTTCTGGGTCGCCCTGCAGGAGGCCCAGCTCGCGCAGGACCCGGAACCGGCGCGCGCACGCCTCCGGGCAGAGGGGGTGCTTCCCCTCCCCGGCCAATGCCTGGCGCAGGGACGCGCCGCTCGCCTCGCCGACCCCTCGCAGCGCCTTGAAAGCGGTTGCCACCGCCTCGCGGCCGGGCCACTGCTCGGCCAGCGCCCTGGCGGCGAACTCACGCTCGGCCTCGGTCCAGAGCACGTGCAGGAAGCCCGGGCCGCCGTCGCCGCAGGGGAAGCCCGACCGCAGCTCGTCGAGCTCTCCCCGCGGCGGGTCGACGAGGACGACGTGCTCGAAGGCGCAAGCCAGCTCCGGCTCCCGCTCCAGCGCGGCGTAGTCGGTGAGGGCGAGGCCGGCCCCTGCGCGGC
>JALZHV010000082.1 GCA_030860625.1 Actinomycetota bacterium | reverse complement strand
GCTCTGATCTTCTGCGCCTTCTCGTTCGGCGCGCCCGGCGCCACCGCGGCGCCGGCCGACCTCGATCGCTCCTTCGGCGGCGGCGATGGGATCGCCGAGGTGACGGGGCCCGCCGGATCGCTGCCGCGGGAGGCGGGCGGGCGGATGGCGATCGGCCCGCACGACGAAATCTTCGTCCTCTACTCGAACTACCCGCCCTGCGACCCGCCGTTCGACTGCCGGCTGGAGCTGACCGTCGCCCGCTACACGCCCGACGGCTTCCCCGACCCCTCTTTCGCGACCGCGCCGCAGCTGGTCTTCGACCACAGCAGCCCCTTCAACCACAGCTTCGAGCTCGCGGTCGGCCCCGACGGGAAGCCGGTCGTCGCCGCCTACGACGGCGAAGGGCTGGTGCTGGCCCGGCTCGGGCTCGACGGCCGCCTCGATCCGAGCTTCGGGGCCGGCGGGGTGATCCCGTTCACCTCCGACCACGCGGTTGAAGTGGCCAACGACCTCCCGAAGCTGGCCGTGCAGGCCGACGGCAAGATCGTCGTCGCGGTCGAGGGCTCGCTCGAAGGCTCGGGGAGGAACCTGGTCGTCGCCCGCTTCCTCGCCAACGGCGAATACGACCCGGAATTCGGCGGCGGCGAGGTCAGCGTGCTGGTCGGGACGCAGACCCGCCCCGCCGGCGTCTTCATCGGGACGAACGGCAGCGTCACGGTGCCCGCTCCCCTCTGCTGTCTCGGCAGGAGCGGCCCGGGCCACTTCGGCGAAGGGCTCAGCGTCGTCCGCCTCACCGCCGCCGGTCAGCCCGACCCGACGTGGGCGGGCGACGGCAGCCTCTTCATGCCCACCCCTGGTGCGGAGGGGGCGGTCGAGGCGGCCACCCCCGCCGGCGATGGGCTCCTGCTCTCGGTGGAACGCTCGACGCCGACGGTCTCGACCACCGGCGAGCTGGTCAAGCTGACGCCTAGCGGAGCCGCCGACCCGAGCTTCGGCAGCGGGGGCGGAATCAGGCTGTTCAACCGGGTCGGCTCCGTTTCCCCGTCTGACCTCACCGTCGACGCCAAGGGCCGTGTGGTCGGCGTCGGCTGGTCGAGCAGGATCGCGGTCTTCCGGCTGCGCCCCGACGGCGGCAAGGACCGGACCTTCAACGGCGGCGAACGCCTCGTCCTCCCCTACGGCGGGGGCGGCACCACGCAGTACATGGTCGGGATCCAGTCGAGCGGGCGGATCGTCGCCTTCGGGGACTCGGGACTCGGCGCCGTCAAGCGCTTCGGACTGATCGCGTTGCGCGGCGGCACCGACCGCAGCCGCTGCCTCGGCAAGAAGGCGACGATCGTCGGCACCAAGGGCCGCGACGAGCTGGTCGGCACCCCGCGCCGCGACGTGATCGCCGCCCTCGCCGGCGCCGACGAGGTGCGGGGCCTCTCCGGCCCCGACCTGATCTGCGGCGGCAAGGGCCGGGACCGCCTCTTCGGCGGCGCCGGCAAAGACAAGATCCGCAAGTAGCCGGGGTGTGGGAGGGGCTTCCGCTAGCCTCGCTTTCGTGAGGATTTCGCGGGAACTGATCGACGAGATGGTCGCGCACGCGCGCGAGGACCTGCCGAACGAGTGCTGCGGGATGATCGGTGGGCGCGACGGCGAGGCGACGAGCGTGGTGCGGGTAAAGAACGCCGCCGCCAGCCCGCTGCGCTACGAGATGGACCCGCAGGGGCAGTTCGACGCACTGAAAGCGATCGAAGGCGCCGGCGAAGAGCTGCTCGGGATCTACCACTCGCACACCCGCAGCGCCGCCTATCCCTCGCAGACCGACGTGAACCAGGCGGTCGCCTGGCCCGAACAGGTCTACGTGATCGTCTCCTTGGAGAACGAAGAGGCGCCGGACGTCAAAGCCTTCGACCTGGCCGACCTGAAGATCGCCGATGTCGATCTCGACGTCGCATAGGCAGCAGGGCAGGATCGAGCAGCGCGGCCCCTACGGCGGTGGAGGCGGCTCCGGTGGCGGCGACGAGGGCGGCGGTGGTGGCGGTGGCGACGACGGCAGGCTCGTCAAGGTCGGCTTCGGCCGCAGCCAGATCGAGGCCGAAATGCTGCAGGGCCTGCTCTCCGGGGCCGGCATCCCCAGCGTGCTGAAGCGGACCATGGGCTTCGACACCCCCGAGTTCCTCGCCAGCGGCCCGCACGACGTGCTCGTCAACCGCGGCGACGTCGAGCGGGCGCGCGAGGTGCTGGCCGACACGATGCTCGAGGACGAGGGGGACGAGGCCGTCCAGCTGGAAGAGGAACGCCGCCTCGCCCGGGGCGAAACCGGCGTCGTCTCGCCGGGATGGCTGGCCTTCTGGATCCTCGTCGTCGCCCTTGGCGGGTTCCTGCTCGCCTGGCTGCTCTACCAAGCCACCTGAGCGAACCCATGGACGACCTGGTCGAGATCGCCTTCGTCGGGGACGAGCACCAGGCCGCGATGCTCCAGGCGCTGCTGGAGGAGAACGGGATTCCCAGCCTCCAGCAGCAGGTGGGGCCGAGCGGGCCGCAGCTGGGCTACGGGGTGCTGAACCCCGGCGGCGGGCCGCGGCGGGTGATGGTCCACGCGCACCGCGCCGAGGAGGCGCGGGCGCTGCTGCCCGAAGCCCGAGCCGAGGACGAAGTGCCGGAGCCGGTCAACGCCCGGCACCTCGAAGACGCCGAAGGTCGGGGGCCGCGCGAATACGGCCTGCTCGGCGCCTACGCGCGGATCTACCTCTGGTTCTTCGGGCTGATGGCGCTCGCCTTCGGCGGCTTCATGCTGCTGCACGCCCTCGGGATCGTCTGAGCGACCGACTGCCGCCCGCGGCTACCTGACCGCGACCGGGCCGCGGACCATTTCCCGCAGGTAGTCGCGCCAGGCCTCCTCGATGTCGCGGAAGCGGGCGTCGAAGGCGTCTTCCAGCTGCACCTCGGGGCCCTGGGGGAGGAGGCGGGAGACGAGCCGCTCGCAGGCCTCGGGGCCGCGTTCCTCCTCGAGCAGGTCGAAGATCGTGCCGCCGAGGATGACGGCGTCGCGGCGGGAGGGCGGGAAGGAGGGGCGGGAGCCCTCGCGCAGGCGGCGGATCACCGCCGCCCGGTAGAAGTCGACCTGGCGGGCGAAGTACTGGGCGCCGCCTTCGACCAGCCAGGCCCAGCGCAGGTAGCGGGCGAAGCGGCGCGGGGTCCAGGAGGGGGGGAGGGCGGTGTTGTTGGCGGCGATCACCATCTGCGCGTAGAGTCGCTCGGCCGTCCCGCGCAACGCTTCGTAGGAGTCCTCGCCGGCGGCGCGGCGTTCCATGTGGGGGTCGTTGAGGACATGCAGCTCGGTCGACATCGGCCAGCCGGCGAGGTAGCGGCGGCCGGCCGGCGCCGCCGACCAGCGGGCGGCGGGGAGGAAGGGGTGGGCCATCGTCAGCCAGACCGGGTTGGTGTGGACGACGACCGTCGCCTCCTCCGGCAGCCGCTCGAAGCGGTCTTCCAGCCGCAGCCGCAGGTGCTCGAGCCGGTCCAGCGTCCGCTCCGCGAACGCGGAGTCCTCGGAGTCGTGGCGCGCGGTGAACGAGAGCGACTCGGTTTCGATCCAGGACACGCCGCGAGGTTAGAGCCTGCGGTGGAGGCTCGGGGGGAGGTGCTCAGACGAGGGCGGGCTCGCCCGCACCGCACCGCTCCATAATCTCGGAGCGAGCGCGGTCGAACTCTTCGTCGGCCATCACCGGCGTGCCCTCGAAGGGCAATTCGCGGTCGATCTCGACCCAGGAGCGGCAGCCGTGGTACTCGTCGCGGACGCGCACCGTGACCGGGCGCGGGATGCGGTGGACCCGCAGCAGCAGGACGTGGAGCGGGTGGCGTCGCTTCCAGGCGAGCCGCTTTTCCGCGTAGTCGGGGGTCCAGATGTAGTACGGCGAGAGAGCGTCGAGGCTGCGGCGGTCGTTGATCGTGACGTGGTCGACGACCTCGGCCCAGGCGCGCAGGCGGACGCGGTCGGGCTGGGGGATGCCGCCGTCCTGGAGCAGCGCTTTCGGCGGCGGCTCCTCGTCGGGCCAGACACCCTCCTCGAGCGCGCGGCGCAGCTCTGGGTGGTGCGACTCGCGGACGAGGTTGTTCCGCTGGTGATCGAAGGTCGGGTAGAGGAAGAACCGCTCGTGCTCGAGCTCGAAGTGCTTGTTCTCCTCGCGGATCCCGCCCTTACGCAAAGTGAGCAGCTGCTCACCCTCCGCGAGAGCGCGGACCGTTACTGCCCATTCCTTTAGAGCGATCGGCATTGAAGTAGTTCTGCGAAAGATTCGTTAGTTCGAGATGAGATGGGGTTGGGCGTTTGTTCTGAGGGCTGCTCAGGCGTTTCTGCCCACCCGCGAGGCGCGCATTCTAGAGGAGTGCAGCGAAATCTCAACTAAAAAACCGCGAAATTTGCGAAATGTGACCTAAGTCCACCCGCCGCCGCCCGGAGTTTCGAGCCGCAGACGGTCGCCGGGGCGCATCTCGCCGGCCGCCTTACTGGGCAGCGGGGAGCCGTTGAGGAGGTTGACTCCGGGGGCTCCGACCGCGCCCTCGCCTTGCCCGCGCGGGGGGTGGCGACGGCGCTCGGTGATCAAGGTGAAGCGCATCGGCGCCAGCGCTTCGAGTTCGCGGACGATGCCGTCGCCGCCGCGGTGGGCGCCGCCCCCGCCGCTGCCGCGGCGCAGCGAGAGCTCCCGCACCCGCAACGGGAATTCGGTCTCGAGCGCCTCGGTCGGCGTGTTGAGCGTGTTCGACATCGCGACGTGGATCGCGCTCGGACCGTCGGCGTCGGGGCAGGCGCCCTGGCCGCCGCCGATCGTCTCGTAGTAGGTGAACTCCTCATTCGCCAGCGTGAGGTTGTTCATCGTGCCTTGACCTTGGGCGGGGCCCGGCTTCGCCTGGGAGAGCGCAGCCATGACGATGTCTGCGACGCGGCTGGAGGTCTCGACGTTGCCGGCGACGACCGCGGCGGGGAAGCGGGCATCGAGGAGCGAACCGGGCGGGGCGGTGACCTCGATCGGCCGGTGGGCGCCGGCCGAGGGCGGGGCGTCGGGGTCGGTGAGGACGCGGACGGCGAAGAAAGCGGCCGACTTCGTCACCGAGAGGGGGCAGTTGAGGTTGCCCTCGACCTGGTCGTCGGTGCCGCCGAAGTCGAGGCGCAGCGAGTCGCCCGCGATCGTCGCCTCCAGCCGCAGGCGTAGGTCGCGCTCGCTACCGTCCCAGTCAGCTTCCAGCACCTCCTCGGCGCGGTAGGTCCCGTCGGGGAGCTCGGCGAGGGCGGCGCGGGTGCGGCGCTCGGTGTAGGCGAGGATCTCCGCCATCCCCTCGCGCAGGCGCTCGGCGCCGAGCCGCTCGCGCAGCTCGGCGAGGCGCAGCTCGCCGACCCGGTTGGCGGCCTGCTGGGCGCGCAGGTCGGCGAAGCGCTGGCGCGGCAGCCGCATCTGCGAGACGAGGCGCTCGAGCGTCTCCTCGGTCGCGGGAGTGGGCGGGATCACGACGCCCTCTTCGTCGAGCGTCTTCGAGAAGGCAGGCATGCTGCCGGGAGTGGGGCCGCCGACGTCGGCGTGGTGGGCGCGGCTGGCGGCGAAGCCGAGCAGCTCATCCTCGGCGAAGACGGGGGTGACGAGGGTGATGTCCGGCAGGTGGGTGCCGCCGCGGTAAGGATCGTTGAGGATCCAGCTGCGCCCCGGCCGCTGCTCCTCGCCCAGCACCGCCGCCACCGCGTCGGGCATCGAGCCGAGGTGGACGGGGATGTGCTCGGCCTGCATCACCAGCTCGCCGGCGGCGTCGAAGAGGGCGGTCGAGCAGTCGTGGCGCTCCTTGACGTTGGCCGAGTAGGCGGAGCGGATCAGCGTCGCGCCCATCTCGTCGCAGGCGGCGCGCAGGGCGCCGACCAGGACCTGGAGGGTTATCGGGTCGAGGCTCATCGACGGACCTCCGCGACGATCGTGCCGTGGTCGTCGACGCGGGCCGACCAGCCGGGCGGCAGGACCAGCGTCGCCTCCGGCAGCTCGAAGACGACCGGGCCTTCGGCCTCGGTTCCCGCCCCCGGCTCGCCGCGCAGGACGGCGGCCTCGACCCACTCGCCGTCGAAGTAGACCGGCCGCGAGCCGCGATAGGGCGCCTCGCCGGCTGCTGCCGCCGGTTGCACCTCCGGCCCCGGCTCGACCAGCGCCAGCTCGACGTCGACCAGCACCACCTCGCCCTCGGGGTCGCGGTGGCCGTAGCGCTCCTCGTGGGCGGCCTCGAAGCCCTCGATCAGGTCGGCGGGGTCGGGGTCCGGCGGTCCCGAGACCGGCAGCTCGAACGCCTGTCCCGCGTAACGCAGCTTGTAGACGACCCGAGCCTCCGCCTCGGGGCCGAGACCGACGCCGGTCTCCTCGATCAGCGCCGCGACCTCGGCGGCGACACGCTCCGCCGTCAGGTCGCTGCCGCCGAGCATCACCGTCCGCGCCGTGTCGCGACGGCGCTCCGACGCGCAGAGGCCGAAAGCCGAGAGGACGCCCCCCGCCCGCGGGCAGAGAATCGTCTCGATCCCCAGCTCCGCCGCGACCGCCGCCGCGTGCATCGGCCCGGCGCCGCCGAACGGCAGCAGCGCGAATCCGCGGGGGTCGACGCCACGCTCGACCGTCACCACCCGCAGCGCCCGCACCATTTCCTGGTTGGCGACGCGGAGGATGCCGGCGGCGGTCTCCAGGGCTCCGAGGC
>JALZHV010000081.1 GCA_030860625.1 Actinomycetota bacterium | reverse complement strand
ATCTCAGCCTTCAGCGCGGCCGGGGTGCCCTCGGCGACGAGCTTGCCGTGGTCGATGATCCCGACCCGGTCGGCGAGCGCGTCGGCCTCCTCGAGGTACTGGGTGGTGAGGAAGACGGTGACCCCGTCCTCGTCGGCGAGGCGGGCGACCTCCTCCCAGAGCGCGGTGCGGCTCTGGATGTCGAGGCCGGTGGTCGGCTCGTCGAGGAAGAGGATGCGGGGGCGGTGGGCAAGCGCCAGCGCCAGGTCGAGGCGGCGCTTCATCCCGCCCGAGTAGCCGCCGACCTTGCGGTCGGCCGCGTAGGCGAGGCCGACCCGCTCGATCAGTTCGTCGCCGCGGCTCTGGCGCTCAGCCTTGGGGAGGCCGTGGAGGGCGGTTTGCAGGCGCATGTGCTCGCGGCCGCTCAGCAGCGGGTCGAGCGCCGCCTCCTGCAGGGCGGCCCCGATCGTCGCGCGGACGCGCGGGCCTTCGCTGACGACGTCGAAGCCGCCGACCCGCGCCGTGCCGGCGGTGGGAGGGAGGAGCGTGGTCAGCATCAGCACCGTCGTCGACTTGCCGGCGCCGTTGGGGCCGAGGAAGCCGTAGATCTCGCCCTGGGCGACGCCGAGGTCGATCCCGTCCACCGCCCGCGGCCCGTTCTCGAACTCGCGGACGAGGGATTCCGCTTCGATGCCGCCGCCATGTCGGACCTCCGCCATTCGGCGTCAGAGGCTATCCAGTAGAAATCCTCCTCCGATGAACGAGCGCACCCGCACCTACAGCTTCGCGATGCACGTCAACCGGCCGGTGGCCTGGTGGGGCCGGATGCAGGTCGAGGGGCTGGAGGCGGTGCCCGAGTCCGGCCCGCTGCTGATCCTCGGCAACCACGACAGCCACTGGGACCCGGTGATGGTCGGCATCGCCGCCTTCAAGAAGCGCCAGATCCGCGCCCTCGCCAAATCCGAGCTCTGGGACGTGCGCGGCCTCGGGCCCATCCTCAACGGCATGGGCCAGATCCCGATCCAGCGCGGCAAAGGCGACAAAGACGCGCTGGCGAAAGCGATCGAGACGTTGCGCGCGGGCGCCTGCATCGGCGTCTTCCCCGAGGGCACCCGCTCCCGCGGCAAGGTCCTGCGCGCCCGCAGCGGCGTCGGCCGCCTCGCCCTCGAGGTGCCGGAGGCCCACGTCACCCTGGTCGCGATCGAGGGCACCAGCGACCTCACCGGCTTCCCCCGCCGCCCCCACATCCGCCTCCGCTTCTTCAACCCCGTCAGCGGCCAGCCCCGCCCTGGCGAGGACCCCGGCGAGCTCTCCGCCCGCCTCCTCGCCGAGATCCGCGAGCTCGTCCCGCCCTCGATCTCCTACCGCAAGCGGGCCAAGCTCAGCGGCGTCGCCGAAGACTGAGCTCCGGCGACGCCCGCGGAGGACCTATTCGAGTTTTCCGATCTTGAAGATTTTCGTCCCGCAGTCCGGGCAGACGCCCTGGATCGCGGGGCGACCGTTCTTCATCGTCACCTCTTTGGCGTCTTTGATCTCGACCTTCTTGCGCTCTTTGACGCAGTAACCCTCAGGCATGAAGGGGCCCTCCTTTCGTTGCCGCCGAGCGGCAAATCTCGCGTTCCCGGCGAGGTGGATTGAGGCGAATGTAACGCAGGTTCATGACGGTTCCTGGGAACTTTGTGCTGATCCGCACGTAACGCCCATCTTGCCCGTCAACTACCCTCCTGCCGCAGTCGCAAGCCCTTCCACGCCTTCAAGGAGATACGGAATGCCCGAAGCAGTGATCGTCGACACCATCCGCACGCCGATCGGCCGTGCTTTCAAGGGCTCGCTGAGCCAGCTCCGGCCCGATGAGATGGGCGCCTTCGTGGTCGACCAGCTGCTCGAGCGCAACCCCGACGTCGACCCGGCCCTGATCGAAGACGTCTTCTGCGGCGTCGGCATGCCGCAGGGCCTGCAGGGCTTCAACCTCGCCCGGATCATCTCGCTGCTCTCCGAGAAGCTGCCGCAGGAGGTCAACGGGGTTACCGTCTCCCGCTACTGCTCCTCCAGCCTCGACGCGATCCGCCACGCCGGCAACGCGATCAAGGCCGGCGAGGGCGACGCCTACCTCGCCGTCGGCGTCGAGTTCGTCAGCCGCTACAACGAGCGCACCGAGGCCGCCGGCGGCGACGACCAGAACGACAACCTCAAAGGCAACAACGGCCAGCCCAACGCCTACATCGCGATGGGCGAGACCGCCGTCAACGTCGCCAAGAAGTACGAGGTCAGCCGCGCCGACATGGACAAGTTCGCGCAGCGCTCGCAGGAACTCGCCGTCAAATCGCAGGAGGACGGCTTCTTCGACCGCGAGATCGTCCCGGTCACCCTCCCCGACGGCACCGAGATCACCAAAGACGACGGCCCCCGCGCCTCCTCGACCCTGGAGAAGCTCTCCGAACTGCCGGAGGCCTTCGGCGGTGGCGGCGTCACCGCCGGCAACTCCTGCCCGCTCAACGACGGGGCCGCCGCGGTGCTGCTGATGAGCGACACCAAAGCCAAAGAGCTCGGCCTGAAGCCGCGCGCCCGGATCATCACCGCCGCCACCCACGGCAACGAGCCGGAGCTGATGGGCGTCGCCCCGATCGGCGCGATCAAGAAGGTGCTGGACCGGGCCGGGATGACGATCAACGACGTCGACCGGGTCGAGCTGAACGAGGCCTTCGCCGCCCAGGTGATCCCGATCATGGCCGAATGCGGGATCGACGAAGACAAGCTCAACACTCACGGCGGCGCGATCGCCCTCGGCCACCCGTTCGGGATGACCGGCGCCCGGATCATGGGCACCCTGCTGAACGTGCTCGAGACCGACGACAAGCAGGTCGGCCTCGAGACCATGTGCGTTGCCGGCGGTCAGGGCAAGGCGATGCTCGTGGAGCGCCTCTAGCCCTCACCCGGGTGAACGAGCACATCACCCCGGAGAACATCCGGGCCTTCATCGGCGGCTCCTTCCCCGGGGACCTGGGGATCGAGCCGCTGGAGATCGACGACGAACGCTCGCGAGGGCGCATCGTCGTCGATCGCCGCCACCTCCATCCCGGCGGCTACGTCCACGGCGGCGTCTGGACCGCGCTCGGCGACACCGTCGCCGCTTGGGCGACCTTCCGCGCGATCCCGCCCGGCCACGACTTCACGACGATCGAGCTGAAGCTGAACGTCTTCGGCTCCGGCCTGCCGGGCGACGAGATCGTCGCCGAGGCGCGCACCCTGCACGTCGGCCGCAGCACCGTCGCCCTCGAGGTGAAGATCGAGCGCATCCGCGCCGGCGAGGCCAAGCTCGCCGGCAACCTGATCGTCACCCAGTTCGTCCTGCCGCCGCGGGAGAGCTAGGCAGCGACCGGGCTCAAGCGACTCGCCCGCACGAAGTTGCGGAAGAGCGCCGCCTCGTAGGAGCGGTGGACCAGGGTCTCCGCGTGCCACTGAACGCCGATCAGGAAGGGGTGGGATGGGTCCTCGATCGCCTCGATCGTCCCGTCCGGAGCGCGGGCGGTGACCTTCAGCCCCTCGCCCAGCCGCTCGATCGCCTGGTGGTGGAAGGAGTTGACGTCGAGCTCGTCGGCGACCTCGACTTCGTCGTCCCCCAGCGCCGCCGCCAGCCGGCTGCCTGGCTCGATGTCGATCGTGTGGCTCGTCTGGTTGCCCGGCGCCGATTGCCGGTGCGGGATCTCCTCCGAGACCGCCGGCAGGTGCTGGATCAGCGAGCCGCCGCGGGCGACGTTGAGCGCCTGGGTGCCGCGGCAGATCGAGAGGATCGGCATCCCCCGCGCGTCTGCCTGCCGCGCCACCGCCAGCTCGAAGCGGTCGAGGTCGGGCTCGATCGGGCCCAGCTCCGGATGCGGGCGGGCGCCGTAGGTGTCGGGATCGAGGTCGGGCCCGCCGGAGAGGCAGACCCCGTCGAGGCGGTCGAGCAGCGCCCCGATCGCCTCTTCCGGCAGCGGCGGGATCACCATCGGCACCGCCCCGGCCGCCGCCAGCGCCCGCAGGTAGGTGAGGCCGAGGACCATCTCGCGCACCTTCGGCTCGCTCTCGGGGGTCTGCTGGATCCGCGCGGGCTCGCGCACCTCCGAAGTCGTGACCCCGATCAGGGGCCGTCCCTGCTGCCCGCTCTGGTTCATGACCCTGGATTCTCCACTACCCAGGTGTCCTTGCAACCGCCGCCCTGGGAGCTGTTGACGACCATCTGCCCGGCGCCCTGCGCAAACCGGGTCAGGCCGCCGGCCATCGCCGCCTCCCAGCCGGGGCCGCTGATGACGAACGGCCTCAGGTCGATCCGCCGCGGCCGCAGGACGGCGCCGCGAATCGTCGGGTGGCTGGAGATCGCGACCGGCTCCTGGGCGATGAAGTGCTCGGGCCGCCGCCGCACCACCCCGATCGCGCGCTTGCGCTCGGGCTCGCTTGCCCGTGGCATGATCGTGACGCCGTGGCCGCCGAAGCCGCCGCGGGGCTTGATCACCAGTTCGCCCAGCCGCTCCATCGCCTCCTTGCGGTCCTGCTCGTCGCTGAGGTCGTAGCTCGGGACCGAGCGCAGCAGTGGCTCCTCGCCGAGGTAGTAATCGATCATCCGCTCGACGTAGGCGTGGGTGAGCTTGTCGTCGGCGAGGCCCGTCCCGAAGGCGTTGGCGCAGCGCAGCCGCCCCGACCGCAGCGCCGGCATCAGCAGCTCGCCGAGCTCGGTGAGGCTGCCGTCGGGCTCGCAGAGCCGGTCGGCGTCCTGGCGACGGTAGATCACGTCGATCTGCAGGCGGCCCTTCGAAGAGCGCCCGAACAGCCGCCCTTTGCTCACCTCGAGCTGGTCGGGGGTGAAGATCGGCAGCCCGAGCGCCCGGCCGACCCGCTCGTGCTCGTACCAGGCGCCGTTCTCCGGCCCGTCGGAGACCACCGCGGCGCACGGCTCGTCGCGGCCAGTGGGAGCGGCGGCGCGGATCGCCTCGCCCAGCTTCTCCAGGTACCCCTCCAGCGGGCGTGGCCGAGTCGGGAGGCCGAGCTCCGCCTCGACGATTTCCCGCACGGCAAACGCGTAGCAGGCGCCGGACGGCATCCGCAGGTTGTCCTCGAGGACGCGCAGCTCGCCGTCCTGGTCACGGATCAAGTCGAGCCCCGCGACCGTGGCCGGGGGCGCCCCCGGCTCCAGCAGCCCCCGCATCGCCGGCTCGTAGCCCTCGCAGGTCTCGAGCAGGCGCCGCGGCACCACGTCGTCTTCGAAGATCCGTTGCGAGCCGTAGGCGTCGGCGACGAAGGCGTTGAGGGCGCGGGCGCGCTGCTTCAGCCCCGCTTCCAGCCGCTCCCACTCGTCCGCGTCGATCAGCCGCGGGACGGGGTCGACCGGAATCGGCCTGCCTTCGCCGAAGGTGAGCCCGCTGGAGGCGACCCGCTCCTCGACTCGCTCGCGCAGCTCGGCAAGGTCCTGTCGCCCCAGCTCCTCCAGCAGCTCCGCGTACAGCGGGCGCGGCGTGCCGTCAGGCTCGTACGCCTCGTCGCTGCAGTCGGGATCGGGGGGGTAGGGGGGAGCGCTCACGCTCCCGTTTCTACCCGCTCCCCGGGAACTTCCAGCCGTTCGATCTGCGGCAGCCGCCAGAGCAGGCTGGCGACCGTCAGCCCGGCTGCGGCCGAGAGCAGGGCGAGGAACCACTGCCCGGGGCCGAGCATCGTCATCTCGAAGAAGTCGCGCACGGGCTCGATGCCGAGGGCGAGGGCGAAGATCGCGGCGAGGCTGATCACCATCACCAGCATGTAGCCCTGGACGGCGATGTGCTCGCGCCCGGGGCCGCGCTCGAGCAGTAGCACGAAGGCGAGGCCGAGCACGATCAGCGTCGTCGTCGCCGCGGTCCGGCCCTCCTCCAGGGTGCCGCCGGCGAGGGTGTCGACGAGGAAGAAGGAGAGGATCGAGCCCGCCGCCGTCGCCAGTCCGGCCGGCACCGCGAAGGCGGCCAAGGCCTTCAGCAAACGCCCGCGGTAGAGCGGCCCGTCGGAGGGCATCAGCGCCAGCACGAAGGAGGGGATGCCGATCGTCAGCAGCGCCGCGATCGTCAGGTGGCGGGGGAGGAAGGGGAAGGCAAGTCCGGGCACGGCGACGAGCAGGATCAGCGCCGCCGCGTAGATCGTCTTGGTCAGGTACAGGCGGCCGAGGCGGTGGATGTTGCGGGCGATCCGCCGCCCCTCGCCGACCGCCTCCGGCAGCCGCTCGAACTGGTCTTTGAGCAAGACGACGTCGGCGACGCCTTTGGTCACCTGCGTCCCCGAGCCCATCGCCACCGCCATCCGCGCCCGCTTCAGCGCCGGCACGTCGTTGACGCCGTCGCCGATCATTGCCACGTAGCGGCCAGCTCCGACCAACGCCCCGACCAATGATTTCTTCTGCTCGGGCTTGATCCGGCAGAAGATCGTGTTCTCCAGCGCCGCCCGTTCCAGGCCCTCCTCGTCCTGCGGCAGGTCCGGCCCCTCGATCACCCCCGCGTCCTTGGGGACGCCGACCGCGTAGGCGACCGCGGTCACCGTCGCCTTGGCGTCGCCGGAGATCAGCTTCAGGTCGACTTCCTCCTCGCGCATCGTCGCGATCGTCGCCGCCGCGTCGGGCCGCAGCGTCTCCTCCAGCACCACCAGCGCCAGCGGGGTCAGCCGCGGCGCCCCCTTCGCGGCCGGGTCGTCCGGCAGCGCCTCGCCGGTCTGCCCGAAGG
>JALZHV010000080.1 GCA_030860625.1 Actinomycetota bacterium | reverse complement strand
GTCGAGGTCGCCGTTCCAGGAGAGGTAGCCGACGGCGCCGCCATAGCCGCCGCGCTTGACCTTCTCGAGCTCGTCGATGATCTGCATCGCCCGCACCTTGGGGGCGCCCGACAACGTGCCGGCCGGGAGTGCCGAGCGCAGCACCTCCATCGCGCTGACGCCCTCTTTCAGCTTCCCGGAGACCTGGCTGACGATATGGAGGACGTGCGAGTAGGTCTCGACCACCATCAGCTCGTCGACCTTGACGCTGCCGTACTCGCAGACGCGGCCGAGGTCGTTGCGGCCGAGGTCGACCAGCATCACGTGCTCGGCCCGCTCCTTGGGGTCGTTCATCAGCCTCTCGGCCAGCTGGCGGTCCTCGTCCTCGTTGCCGCCGCGCGGCTTGGTGCCGGCGATCGGGCGGGTCTCGACCCGGTCGCCGATCACCTTGACCAGCGGCTCGGGCGAGGCGCCGGCGATCTGGAAGTCGCCGAACTCGAGGAAGTACATGTACGGCGAGGGATTGACAGCGCGCAGGCCGCGGTAGACCGAGAACGCTTCCACTGGGGCCGGCGCGGAGAAGCGCTGCGAGGGGACGATCTGGAAGGCGTCGCCGGCGTGGACGTACTCGACGATCCGCGCCACCACCGCTTCGAACTCCTCCCGCTCCATATTCGACTTGAACTCAGGCGGCTCGGCGACCACAGGGTGCTCGGGGGCGGGCACGGCGCCGCGCAGCCGCTCGCGCATCTCGGCGATCGTCGCCGCGGCGCGTTCGTAGGCGGCGTCGACCGTGCCGTCGTCCTCGACGAAGGCGCAGGCGAGGATCGTCAGCTCGTGGCGCAGGTGGTCAAAGACCAGCATCGCGTCGGTCACCATCAGCGCCATGTCGGGCAGGCCGAGCGGGTCGGGGTTCGGCTCGCCGAGCGGCTCGACGGTGCGGACCAGGTCGTAGGCGAAGAAGCCGACCGCGCCGCCCGCGAACGGCGGCAGCCCCTCGACCGGCACCGGCCGGTACTCGCGCATCCGCGCCGCCACCGCCCCGTAGGGGTCGGGCGCGGCTTCGGTGCGGGTCGGCGGCTCGGTCGCCGCGATCTCCTCGCCGCTCCACTCCGAGAGCGTCCCCTCGCTCCAGCGCAGCAGCGCCCGCGGCCGCAGGCCGACGAACGAGTAGCGGCCGACCTGCCCCTGCTCGGCCGACTCCAGGAGGAAGCAGGGCGCCCCCTCGGGCTCTCCCGCGCGCAGCTTGAGGAAGGCCGAGACCGGCGTCTCGCAGTCGTCGACGAGGCGGGCCCGGACCGGGACGACGTTGCCCTCGCGGGCCAGCTCGCGCGCCTCCTCGAGGCTCGGCTCGAGGCGGAGGTCAGCCGCTACGGGCATTGAGGACCTCCATCACCTTCGCGTGCGAGACCCCGCGCGAGGCCAGCAGCACGCTGAGGTGGTAGAGGACGTCGGCGGCCTCTTCGGCGACCCGCTCGTCGCTCTCTTCGCGGGCGGCGCGGACGACCTCCTCGGCCTCCTCTTCGACCTTCTCGCCGATCAGCTCGCGGTCGTCGAGCAGCGTCACCGTGTAGCTGCCCTCGGGGCGTTCGACCGCGCGGCTGCGGATCGTCCGCTCCAGCGCCGGCAGCGCTTCGTGGGTGACCGCGTGCGGCTCGCCGGGCGCGGGCGGCGCGTCCTTCCGCGGCGAGGCCGAGCCCAGCACCTCGCGGTAGAAGCAGCTGCGCTCGCCGGTGTGGCAGGCCGGGCCGGAGGGGTTTACCAGCGCCACCAGGGCGTCGCCGTCGCAGTCGTAGCGGAGCTGGCGCAGGTGCATGTAGGCGCCGGAGGTTTCGCCTTTTTTCCACAGTTCTTCGCGCGAGCGGCTGTAGAAGTGGAGGTCGCCGGTCTCGAGCGTCATTTCCAGGGACTGCCCGCTCATGTAGGCGAGCATCAGCACCTCGCCGGAGGCGAAATCCTGGACCACGCACGGGACCAGGCCCTGCTGGTCGAATTCGATTTCGGGAAACACCTGGGGAATCGTAGACCCGGCTTCTACTCGATGCCGAGGCGGTCGAGCAGATCCGCGTCGCGGCGCCAGTGGCGGCGCACCCGGACCTGCAGGTCGAGGAAGACCTTCGACCCCAGCTCGCCTTCCAGGGAGCGGCGGGCGGCGGCGCCGATCTCGCCGATCTTGACGCCCCGCTTGCCGATCAGGATGCCCTTCTGCGACTCGGTCTCGGCCCAGATCTCGGCCCGCACCTCGACCAGCCCGTCCTCGCGCGGCTCGACCTCCAGGACCGAGACCTCGACCGAGTGCGGGATCTCCTGGCGGGTCCGGTTCAGCACCTGCTCGCGGATCAGCTCGGCCAGCAGCAGCTCGCCCGGCTGGTCGCTGCTGTCCTCCGGCGGGTACATGTACGGCCCCTCGGGGACGAGCTCGCCGAGGCGCTCGAGCAGCGGCCCCACCCCCTCGCCGGTCTTGGCGCTGATCGGGAAGACCTCGTCGACTCCTTCAAGCTCCGCCGCGGCGGCGAGCACCGGCACCAGCTCGTTGGGGCCGAGCCGGTCGGCCTTGTTGACGGCGCAGATGACGGGCAGGCCGGTGCCGGCGCCGAGCAGCGCCTTGACGATGAAGCGGTCGCCCGGCCCCACCCCCTCCTCGCCGTTGATCACGAAGAGGACGACGTCGGAGTCGGCCAGCTCGCGCTCGACCCGCCCCTGCATCCGCTCGGTGAGGACGTCGCGGGGGCGCTGCACCCCGGGCAGGTCGACGAGGATGAGCTGCAGCTCCTTCTCGAGGTCGGTGGCGACGCCGCGGATCGCCCGCCGCGTCGTCTGCGGGCGCGGGGAGACGATGACGACGTGGGAGCCGACGATCGCGTTGACCAGGGTCGACTTGCCGACGTTGGGGCGGCCCGCCAGCCCGATGAAGCCGGCGCGGCTCATCGCAGCCCCGCCAGCACGCTCGCCTGCAGCTCCAGCATCTCCCCCGCGTCGACCTCGTGGTCGTAGCCGCAGAGGTGGAGGACGCCGTGGACGGCGGCCTCGGTGACGTCGGAGCAGTGCTCGGGGCAGATCGCGACGTCGCCGAGCTCGCGCGGGCCGGCCACGGGGTCGAGTTCGTCGATCGGGAAGGCGAGGACGTCGGTTGGCGCGTCCACCCCCCGGTACAGGTTGTTGAGCTCGCGGATCCGCTCGGCGTCGACGATCTTCACCGCGAGGTGGCCGTCACCGACACCGGCGGCGTCCAGCGCCGCGGCGGCGGCGCTGCGCAGATCGGGGGGAACGTCGGTCAGGTCTACCGTCACGAACGCGGCGTCGGCCCGTGTTCGGCGCGGGCGCCCTGCTCGCGGGCGCCGTGGGCGTCATAGGCAGCGACGATCCGCTGCACCAGTTTGTGGCGGACGACGTCCTCGCCGCCGAAGCGGACGAAGGAGATGTCTTTGACGTCGCTGAGGATGTCGCTGACCGCGATCAGCCCCGAGCGCTGGTCTTTCGGCAGATCGATCTGGGTCACGTCCCCGGTCACCACCATCCGCGAGTTGAACCCGAGCCGGGTGAGGAACATCTTCATCTGCTCCGGACTCGTGTTCTGGGCCTCATCGAGGATCACGAAGGAGTCGTTGAGGGTGTTGTGGGTGACGAGGAAGTCCTCGGTCACGTAGAGGGAATCCTCGGCAGCCACCTGGATGCAGACCGTCTCCGCCTCGCCCGCGGGCTCGATCGCGTCGATGAACCGCATCGGCCGGCCCCCGCCGTCTCGCTCATAGATAGCGCGCTTGCGCTGCAGGCGGAACGGCTGAATCGTCGACGGCAACCTGATGTCCATCACGAACGCGTCAGAACGATGGTGGACCGGCCGCCCCTGAGCGCGGCCTGGAGCCCGTCCCTCCGCCTTCCGCCGCCGCACGTAGGCCACCCCACCCAGCGACCTGACGAGGAACATCACGTCCTGGCTCAGGCGCTCAGAGCAGGTCGTGTACTGGATGCGACAACTCCTGCCGCGCTGCTGGACGGGACCGCCGTCGCTGTCGAGAAGCCCCTGCAAGACGCCTACGCGGACAGCGGATGAGTTCTGCAGGTAGAGATCTGGAATGAACTTGGTCGCGGACCTCGTGCCGGCGAGGTCGAGCTCGCGCAGGACTTTCATCACCGGGTTGGCGACGATTACTCCGCCACGATGGCCCTCGGTGTGCCGCAGGACGTAGTCGACTCTCCCCTTCGACTTCAGTTCGATTCCGTCGAGTCTCTCCTCGAGGGCCTCTGCCAGCTCTCGATCCGCGGTCGCGAAGGTCGGGGTGGTCGTCCCGGTCAGGCACCCGTCCCCGAGCAAGAGTCCGAGCGCGTAGGGATCGAGCGGGACGTCGCGATGCGGAAGCTCGGCCGGGGCGCTGAGGAGCGGCAGCTCGTACCGACGTTGACGAGCGCTACGGAGCCGCCCGATCATCTCCCGCGTTTCGAGGACGCGACCCGGCTTGCCGCGACGGCGATCCGACGCGGTGAACACATGCCATAGGTGCTCGCCGCAGCAGAGCGTCGAGGCCCCATCCTGAGCTCGAACGCGGAACACCTCTTTGCGGCCCTGCGGGTAGACGCCCAGCACCGGCGTCGGCAGGCCGTTCGACCCGATCACCAGATCGCCGACCCTGAGGCTCCCGATCGGCCGGAACCCGGAGGGCGTGAGGACGCGACTGTCCAGCGGCTGCGCCCGGCCCCTCATGAATGCCAGGGGCGCGACCTCGATCACGTTGCGTTCGAAGTAGCCGTTGACGCGGTCGGGGTCGAGCATGTCGAAGAGGGCGTCGAAGAGCGGGCGCAGGTAGGGGTCGACCTTGGCCTGGATGTCGCCGGGGAGGAAGCCGAGCCGCTCGCCGGCCTCGACCGCGGGGCGGGTGAGGATGATCCGCTGCACCTTGCGTTCGGTCAGCGCCGCGGCTGCCATCGCCACCGCGAGGAAGGTCTTGCCGGTGCCGGCCGGGCCGATCCCGAAGGTGATCGTGTGGCGGCGGATCGAGTCGACGTAGCGCTTCTGGTTCAGCGTCTTCGGCGCGACCTTGGTGTTGCGGTGGCGCCAGACGACGTCATCGAGGATCTCCGCCGGGCTCTCTTCCGCCTCCAGCGCCCCGGTCACCGCTTCGATCGTCCCCGGGGCGACGTCGTGGCCCTGCTCGATCAGCTCGACCATCTCGTCGACCACCGTCGCCGCCGCGGCGACGTCGTCGGGATCGCCCTCCAGCGTCAGCACGTTGCCGCGCAGGTGCACCTCGGCGTCGAGCCGCCCGCGCAGGGCTTTGAGGACGCCGTCCTCGGAGCCGGCCAGCTCGGCCGCGACCGTGTTGTCGAGGGTCAACTGCCTGCGCGCCAAAGCTCAGGCACCCAACTTCTGTCGCACCGCCGCGCTCACCCGCTTGCCGTCGGCGCGCCCCTGGACCTTCGGCATCAGCGCCGACATCACCTGGCCCATCTGCCGCTGCTCGCTGGCGCCGGTCTCCTCGATCGCGCTCTGGACCAGCTCCGCCAGTTCCTCGTCGGAGAGCTGCTGGGGCAGGTAGGCCTCGATCAGCTCGGCCTCGAAGCGCTCGGAGGCGGCCTGCTCGGCGCGACCGGCGTTCTCGTAGGCCTCCGCCGCCTCGACCCGCTTCTTGCGCTCGCGCTGCAGCACCGCGACCTCGTCGCCCTTGCCCAGCTTCGCGTCCTGCTGGAGCACGTCGACGATCATCCGCAGCGCCCCCGCCCGCTCGCGGTCGCGCGCTTTCATCGCCGTCTTCACGTCGTCTTGGACCTGTTCGAGAACGCTCATCGCCCTAAGGGTAATCGGCCGCATCCGGAGTGACGGCGAGCCCCTTGGAGACGAGGTCGCGAGTATCGAAGCTGACGAGCTGCCAGCCGTTGCGGCGAGCGGTCGCGACGTAGGCGGCGTCGTAGGCGGTGAGGCCGTGCTGCGCGGCCACCTCGACCGCGGTGGCGACGAGGCGAGGGTCGACCCGGACGAGTCGCTCGCCGGAGCGGATCGCGACCAGCTCGGACAACCATTCCGCCCGCTTCGGCTGGCCCATCTTCACCCCGACGGCGTTGGCGATCTCGAAAAGGGTCAGGTCGAGGGCGGCGAGCGCAGCCGCTGAATCGACCAGCAGATCCCTCGCCTGCCGGTGGAAGCGATCCCCAGGTTCGGCCAGCTTCCCCCAGACGCTTGCGTCGACCAGAAGGGTCAACGCGAATCCCGGTCTTCGCGGATCAGCCGGGTGACGTCGAGGCGAGGTTCATCCTCGGTGAAGGTCCCTTCGATCTCCTTCATCAGCCGCTTCACCTCTGCCTGCCGTTGCCGCTCCCGCTCTTCCAGCTCCCGCTCGGCCAGTCGCTGCAGGAAGCCGCTGCGGGTCTCGCCCGCGGCTTTCGCCCGCGCGTCGAGGCGCTCCAGCAGCTGGTCGGGAATGGAGATCATTACCTTGGCCACAGGAGGAGTATATACGGTATTGCCAGACGCCAATAGGGGCATGCGGGAGAGCCTGACGGGGGAGAACACACTCGTGGTGCGCAGAAAGTGCCAAGTTGGTGCCAGTTTCGCGGCGAGAGAGTTAGAAACCAAGGCGGGCCCGCTCTGGGTCCGCTCGTCCTCCGCGGCGCCCCCGGAAAAAGCCGCTGTGGTGCTGGTGCACGGGGTGATCGTCTCGGGCCGCTACATGATGCCCGTGGCGAGGGAGCTGGCGCCCGACTTCCCGGTTCTCGTTCCCGACCTGCCCGGCTACGGACGCAGCGACCCGCCGCCCTCTCCCCCCTCGCTGGCGGACCTAG
>JALZHV010000382.1 GCA_030860625.1 Actinomycetota bacterium | reverse complement strand
TTCGTCGTCGGAGACGGAGCCGGCAATGATCACGTCCTCGCCCGGCTGCCAGTTGACCGGCGTCGCAACCCGATGCTTGGCCGTCAGCTGCAGCGAGTCGATTACCCGCAGCACCTCGTCGAAGTTGCGGCCGGTCGTCATCGGATAGACGAGGATGAGTTTGATCTTCTTGTCGGGGCCGACGACGAAGACGTTGCGGACGGTCTGGTTGTCGGCCGGCGTGCGGTCGCCGGGGTCGCCGGAGACGTCGGCCGCGAGCATCCCGTAGGCCTTGGAGACCTCGAAGTCGGCGTCGCTGATGATCGGGTACTGCGGCGCCGTGCCCTGGGTCTCCTCGATGTCCTTCGCCCAGTCCTCATGTTTGTCGAGCGGGTCGACCGAGAGGCCGATGATCTTCACGTTGCGGCTCTCGAAGTCAGGCTGGATCCGCGCCATGTAGCCGAGCTCGGTGGTGCAGACCGGCGTGAAGTCCTTCGGGTGGGAGAACAGGACCCCCCAGGAGTCGCCGAGCCACTCGTGGAACTTGATCCGGCCCTGGGTCGTGTCGGCCTCGAAATCCGGTGCTACGTCACCAATTTGCAACGACATCGAACCACTTCCTCTCGCGCGTCTTCTTCTATTACCTAAATCCCCATCGGAGTTTAGCTATTTAGGTTTGTCGGCCCCCCAGGAGGGCGTGTACAGCTGCGACCGGGTTGCCTCCGGCGAGCATCTCGACGGGAATCCGCCAGGTCCGCGCGGCCGCCCGCACGACCTCGGCTCCCTCCTCCGTTCCCTCGTAGAGGACGCCGCGGACCGGGGTTTCGACCAGGTGTTCCATCAGCCGCTCGAGCCGCGGGCCGTGGATCGCCGCCAGCTCCTCTTCAGTCCCGGTCGCGCCGCCGAGCAGGAGGACAAGCACGGTGACGTCGTTGACGAGCTCGAGGATCGTCCCCGGCCGGTCGGGGTCGGCGAGCGCCGGCTCGATCCCCGCCGCCTCGATCGCCTCCAGGCCCTCCTCGCGGCGACTGGTCCCGCGCACCGCCCAGCCTTCGGCCAGCAGCCGCTCCCCCAGCTCGCGGCCGCGGCAACCGCAGCCGACGATCAGCGCCCTCGCCACGCCGCCGGCCCTAAGCCTGCTCGAACGGGCCGCGGCCCTGCAGCCGCAGGCGCTCGTCCTCCGCGACCGCCCGATGTAGGTCCTCTTCCGTCATCTCCGGCGCCCCGCGCCGCCGCCGCATTTCGTTCTGCGCCTCCATCATCTGGCGGATGTCGTCGATCTCGTTCTGCACCTCCACCTCGGGCGAGCGGGTGGGGTACCAGTCGACGAGACTGGCGGAGCTGCCCGGGTAGTAGTGCCCGACGATCACCAGCACGGCGATCATGAAGGCCAGGATTCCCAGGGTTCCGAGAATGATCAGCACTCGACAAGGATACGGTTCACAGCGATGCCCGAGGCCTACGTAATCGAACCCCTCCGCACCCCGATGGGCGCCTACCGCGGCGCCCTCTCCGGCGTCCGCCCCGACGACCTGGCCGCCCACGTGATCCGCGCCGTGGTCGAGCGCAGCGGCGTCGATCCCGAGAAGATCGTCGATGTCTATTTCGGCGCCGCCAACCAGTCCGGCGAGGACAACCGCGACGTCGCCCGGATGGCGGCGCTCCTGGCAGGGCTGCCGCAGAGCGTCCCCGGCGCCACCGTCAACCGCCTCTGCGCCTCCGGCCTGGAGGCGGTCAACAGCGCCGCCCGGGCGATCAAGGCCGGCGAAGGCGACATCTACCTGGCCGGCGGCGTCGAGTCGATGAGCCGGGCGCCCTGGGTGGTCGAGAAGCCCGAGCGCGGCCTTCCCCGCGGCCCGCAGACGATGCACGACACCACCCTCGGCTGGCGGATGGTCAACCCGCGGATGGCGGAGCTCGGCGTCTCCACCGAGTCGATGGGCGAGACCGGCGAGAACGTCGCCCAGCGCTACGGGGTCAGCCGCGAGGACCAGGACGCCTTCGCCCTGCGCAGCCACCGGCGCGCCGTCGCCGCGGCCGAGGCCGGCAAGCTGGCAGAGGAGATCGTCCCGATCGAGGCGCGGCAGGGGCGCGAAACCGTCACGGTCGAGGCCGACGAGGGCCCGCGCGCCGACGCCTCGCTGCAGAAGCTCGCCGCATTGCGGCCGGTCTTCCGCGACGGCGGCACCGTCACCGCCGGCAACGCCTCGACCCTCAACGACGGCGCCGCCTGCGTCGTCGTCGGCACCGAGGAAACCGCGGCGAAGCTCGGTGTCCGCCCACTCGCCCGGGTCCTCGCCTGCGGCGTCGCCGGTGTCGACCCGGCCTACATG
>JALZHV010000079.1 GCA_030860625.1 Actinomycetota bacterium | reverse complement strand
GCCGCGGTCCCCTGGGCAAGGCGATGAGCCGGTGGCGGGCGAAGTCCTGAGCAAGGGTTCGAGATCCGTCGCCGGCTTTTTCACCGAAGTCGGGACGATGATGATCCTCACCGCGCGGACGATCGCCTCGGCGGTGCGGCCGCCCTACCCCTACGGCGAGGAGCTGGTCGACCAGTTCTATTTCACGCTGAAGCTCTGCTGGTTCCCGCTGCTGATCTCGACCTTCGCGCTCTGCCTCGGCGCCCCGGGCCTGCAGGCGGCGGGGCCGCTGCAGCTCTTCGGCGCCCTCGACCGCCTCGGCGGCTTCTTCGTGCTGACCGCGATCCGCTGGATCGGCCCGGTCGTGACCGCGGTAGTCGTCGCCGGCGTCGCCGGCACCGCGATCACCGCCGACCTCGGCGCCCGCAAGATCCGCGAGGAGCTCGACGCCCTGCAGGTGCTCGGGGTCGACCCGGTCAAGAACCTGGTCGTGCCGCGCTTCCTGGCGCTGATGATGGTCACCGCGCTGCTTGACATCTTCGCGATCGTCTTCGGCCTCACCGCGGGCATCGCCGCCGAGCTGATCTACCACCAGAGCCTTGGCGGCTTCTTCGCCACCCTCTTCTCCAACGCCTCGGTCACCGATCTCTGGGGCTCGATCCTGATGTGCACGATGTTCGGCGCGATCATCTCGGTCGTCTGCTGTTACAAGGGGATGACCGCCTCGGGCGGGGCAGCGGGGGTCGGCCGAGCCGTCAACCAGGCCGTCGTCATCTCGATGGTCGGCGTCTTCGCCTTCAACTACGTCTTCACCGCGGTGCTGCTGGCGACCAACCCCGAGCTGCAGACGATCCGATGAGGGGGAGGGGATGAGCACCTGGCTGGCGATCCCACGCGACTGGCTCGGCTCCTTCGGCGAGATCGCCCGCTTCGGGACGCGGGTGGCGGGGCTGGTCTACTCGGGACGGGTGCTGCGCTTCTTCGGCGAGGGGATCCGCCAGGCAGGGATCCTGATCCTCGGTTCGGCCCTGATCGTCTGGGCCTTCGTCTTCATCCTCGGCCTGCAGTGCGGGCTCCAGGGCGCCTACTTCTTCCGCGCCCAGGGGGCGCCGGCCTACGCCGGCCTCTTCGCCGCTTTCTGCGACCTGCGCGAGGCGCTGCCCTACGCCTTCGGCTACATCCTCTCCGCCAAGGTCGGGACCGGGATCGTCGCCGAGATCGGGGCGATGCGGATCTCCGACGAGATCGACGCGCTGGAAGTGATGGGCGTGCCGCCGTTGACCTTCCTCTGCGCCACCCGCCTGCTCGCCGCCTGGATCGCGCTGCCGTTCCTCTACCTGACCTCGATCGGGGTGATGTACCTGGCGAGCTATTTCGCCGTGGTCGAGCAGGTCGCCGACGTCTCCTCCGGCGGCTACTCGCTGATCTTCTGGATGTTCCAGGACCCCACCGACCTGATGTTCAGCCTGATCAAGGGGATGACGATGGCAACCGTGATCGTGCTGGTCGGCTGCTACTACGGCTACACCGCCTCCGGCGGCCCCGTCGGCGTCGGCACCGCCACCGCCAAGTCGATGGTCTTCAACATCGTCGCCGTCCACATCCTCGGCATGCTCGGCACCCTGATCTTCTGGGGCGCCAACCCGCGAATGCCAATCGGCGGGTGAATCAAGGAGTCTTCTTGATCTCGGTCACCCGTTCTTCGATCCGCTCGAAGCGTTCATCCAGTCTCTCGTCAGTCCAGCGTTTCGCCTCCATGGCGACAGATTAGCTGAGACGAAACTTTTTGTCTTCGGCCTTCTGGGGCCGTCTAGCGGTGCCGGTGGCGGCGGAAGGTCTCTTCGACCCAGCGGTAGCCACGGCGGTCGCTGATGCTCTCGCGGAAACGCTCCAAGGCGGCGGGGCGGGGCAGGCTCGGGTCGAGCGGGCCCTCCGGCGGGACGACCACCGGGTAGAAGAGCGAGGCGGCGGTGATGTCGGCGACGGAGAGGCCCTCGCCGACCAGGAACTCGCCGCTGCCCTTCTCGAGCTCGGCCTCCAGGCGGTCCATCGCGGCGACGATCCCCTGGCGGGCGCGTTCGGCCTCCTCGTCGCTGTTGGCGCCCCAGCGCAGGGAGGTGTAGGCGCGGGCATAGGCGCCGACGACCGGCTTCGCCTTGCCCAGCGGTCCAGGCACCGACTCGGCGGCGACCTCGGCGAACACCTCGGGCTCCTGGATCAGCTCGTAGAAGGGGAGCAAGCGCGTGTGCGGCCCGAGCTCCTCGTCGAAGTACTCCTCGAGGTCGAGCGCGCGCGCCCGCTCCTCGGGGTCGATCGGGTAGAGCGGCGGGTCCGGGAAGCGGCCCTCCAGGGCGGCGATGATCGCGGTCGAGTCGCCGATCGCCTGCCCGTCGATGGTCAGGACCGGGACCGTCGGCTGCCCGCCGCGGGTGAGGAAGAGGGCGATCGGGATGTGCGTCCCCGGCAGCGGCGAGCGGCGCTTGTGGTCGATCCCCTTGTACTCGAGCGCCCAGCGGACCTTTTCCGCGTAGTGGGAGATGTCGATCTGCCAGAGGGTCGGCTTGGTGGCGGATTGCACGGCCATGATCTGCCTGGCAGCATAAGCCCCGTGGCGCTGCTGAGCGATTCCGAGGTGCAAGAGCGGCTGGCGGGGCTCTCCGGCTGGTCCCGCTCCGGCGCAGCGATCGAGAAGAGCTTCGAGCGCGGCGACTTCATCGGCTCGGTCCGCTTCCTCGACAGCCTGGTCGAGCCGGCGGAGGCGATGAACCACCACCCCGACGTCGCGATCTCCTGGGACACGGTGACGGTGACGATCTCGACCCACTCCGAGGGCGGCCTCACCGCCGCCGACTTCGAGCTGGCCGAGAAGATCGACGCGCTGGCCTGAGCGTGGCGAAGCGGAAGAAGCAGCGGCGACCGCGCGAGAAGGCGCCGACCGTCGACTACACCGACCCCGAGGGCAACGTCCTCACCCTGCGCCAGACGCTCAGCGCCGGGACGATCGCCAAGGTCGGGGAGCCGCCGGCGGGGGAGGCCGCCTCGCAGGACGACGCCTGGCGCCGTCGCTCCGAGGCCCTGTTCGAGCGGCTGGCGGTACGGTGGGAGATCGCCGGGCTGCCGTTGGAGGAGCAGAAGATGCTGCTCGGCCGCTACCGGATGGCCGACGCCGAGACCCAGCGCTGGGTGCGGCAGACGATCGCCCAGCACCTCGAGCGCCACATCCCCGAGCTGGCCGGCTGAGGCCGGGCCAGCGGGGCGTATATGGACCGTGCACCCGCCCCTCGAAACAAGGTCACCGGGCGTGTCCGTCGCTTGAGGCTCGGGTCGGGCTCTCCTGTGGCACCCGCGGCATCCGCTTAAGGCTGCTTCCTTCCGGACCTGACCTGATTCGCGTGCCCACGTCGCACAGGACCCGGCCGTCAACGCCGCCACGACGCACTGACCCCGACGGCCAGTCCCTCAGAACGGTAGTCGGCCCCGCTAAGCGGATTTCGGGTACAGGGCACCGCTGATTCCCCGCCTAGCACGGTCCGTCACTGATCCTAGCGGGCCGCCATAGGATCAGCCCGTGATCACGGTCGACACCGACTCGTTCTTCGCGATCGTCGGCGCCGCCGCGGTCGCCGCGATCACGGTCGCCGCCGTCCCCAGGCGCTTCGCGCCGCCGGTCGTCGTCCTCGAGCTGGTGCTGGGAATCGCAATCGGGCCGGAAGTCCTCGGCCTCGCCAAGACCGACGACTTCGTCGAATTCTTCGCCAACCTCGGCCTCGGGATGCTCTTCTTCTTCGCCGGCTACGAGATCGACTTCGAGCGGATCAAGGGCAAGCCGATGAAGCTGGCGGCGACGGGGTGGCTGCTCTCGGTCGCGCTCGCCTACGGGATCGGCGGCGCCCTGGCGGCGGCGGGGATCGTCCTCTCCTACCTCTACGTCGGCTCGGCGATGGCGACGACGGCGATCGGGACGCTGATCCCGATCCTCCGCGACAACGGCGAGCTGAAGACGCGCTTCGGCACCTACCTGCTGGCGGCCGGCGGCGCGGCCGAGTTCGGCCCGATCCTCCTGGTGACGCTGGTCCTCTCGACCACCAACCCGCTGCACGAGGCGGTGATCCTGCTCGGCTTCGTCGCCCTGGCGCTGGGCCTGGCGGTGCTCTCGGTCCGCTACGCCTGGCGCGGCTGGCCGATGCTGGAGCGGACGCTGGAGGCGAGCAGCCAGCTGGCGGTGCGGGTGACGGTGGTGCTGATCTTCGGGCTCGTCCTCCTGGCGGGAGAGCTCGGCCTCGACATCCTCCTCGGCGGCTTCGTCGCCGGGATGATCACCCGCCTGGCGCTGAAGGGTCAGGAGCTGGCGGTCTTCGAGTCGAAGCTGACCGCGGTTGGCTTCGGCTTCTTCGTCCCCTTCTTCTTCATTGCCAGCGGCATCGAGTTCGACCTGGACGCCCTGGCCTCGGCGGGGGCGCTGGCGAAGCTGCTCCTCTTCTTCGTCCTCTTCCTGGTCGTGCGCGGCGCGCCGGCGCTGCTGCTCTACCGCGGCGTCCTCGCCGCCCGCGACCGGGCCGCGCTCGCCTTCTACTCGGCGACCGAGCTGCCCCTGGTGGTGGCGATCACGACCATCGCCACCGAGCAGGGACACATGAGGAGCTCCACCGCCGCCGGCCTGGTCGGAGCGGCGATGCTCTCGACGCTGATCTACCCCTTCGTCGGCATGGCTCTGCGCGGCGGCTCCGAACGCCGGCAAATCGGCGCGTCGTAAACTGCCTTTCCCTCCCGGGCGCGTAGCTCAGTGGGAGAGCGCTCGCTTCACACGCGAGAGGTCGCTGGTTCGAAACCAGCCGCGCCCACTCCCAGCCCTTTGGCAGAGCCAAAATCGGAGGGTGGCCTCAGGAAGCTCACAGTCACAGCCGCATCTTGATCCCGAGGCACTATCACTCTCGGTGATTCAAAGGACGGGCCCGCGCCGCCTCTCCGCTACTCTGAAAGGGCAGCGTCCGTTCGTCGGGTTCTCATCCTCCTCCTCCTTCCGCGCGGCTTGACCCCAGAGGGGGGTTAGCGAAGGACCTACATGAACGAGCAGGCTTCCTCCGATGGACAGGTCAAAGACCGTCCTGACTCCGTGCACGCGGAGATCTCCCGAGCGATGGTCCGCCTCTACAAGGACCAGTTCGGCCGCGGACCGACCAAGGTCAGAACCGACTTCGCCGGTCCCGACGTTCTGCTTTGCACTCTGGAGCACAGCTTGACTCCTGCCGAGCGGAGCCTGGCCGCGATGGGCGAGCACCAGCGCCTGCGGGACACCCGCCTCTTCTTCCAGCATGCGACCGAAGACGAATTCCGCGGCGTGGTCGAGCGGATCCTCGGCCGCAAGGTGCGCGGGTTCATCAGCGGCCTCGACACCACGCAGGACATCTCCGTGGAGCTTTTCTACCTGGAGCCCCAACAGGGCGCTCACGGCAAGGCCCAGAACGGCTCCACCTCCGCCAGCCAGCCCGACGCCCCGCAGGTCTGAGTTACCGCCGCTGAGCACCCGTAACCTGGGCGCTCGGCGACCTACGGAGGGAGGCGTGCTGGACCCGGCGCGGTGCTGGCGGTCGCGATTTCTTCAAGGGCAACGGCTTCCTCGCTGCCGGCGAGGACGCTCCCTTGGCCTCGCCACTGGTCAGGCGCGGTTTCCCAAACGAGGGTGCGGGTACCCGTAGAGCGTCCCGAGCGGGTTCCTCGCAGTCCACGGCCAGGGGAAAACTCTTCGGGGCGGCTTCTTTGCCCCCGCAGGTCGCGTGGTCTCGTCCAAGTTCGCGCCGATCCATCGGGATCTGAAATCCACTTAGGAGGAACACACATGGAGTCAGCGACGACTCGCGCCCCAGGCGCGGGAGCAGGTAGCGACCGCAGCGCGACGCGCGGGGTTGTCCGGCGTCTCTCGACGGAGACCAAGCAGGCGTTCAAGACGACCGAGTTCTGGGCGATGGTGGTCGTGATCGTCGGCATCCTCGTCGCCGCCGCCTCGATCAAGGGCGGCGACACCGCCCCCGGGACCGACGAGTTCATCGCACGGCAGGCATGGCTCTTCGTCGCCATCGTCGCCGTCGGCTACATGATCAGCCGCGGCCTCGCCAAGTCGGGATCGCGTGAGCCCTACGACGCCGACGACGGAGACAACGACCGGCGCTAGACGCCTCTCAGTCGCAGCGGATTGCCAGGAGGGGCGGCCACGAGCCGCCCCTCCTTTTTCAGGTCAAAATGCAAACTAGATTCATTCTCATTAAGCTGGAGGTGTGCTCGAGCCATTCCAGCTTCCCTTCGTCCAGCGCGGGCTGGTCGAGATCCTGATCCTGGCGGTCCCGGCGGGGCTGCTCGGGACCTGGATCGTGATGCGGGGGCTTGCCTTCTTCTCGCACGCGGTGGGCACGGCCACCTTCCCCGGTCTGGTTCTGGCCGACGGGCTCGGGTTCGCGGCGCCGCTGGGGGCTTTCGGCGCCGCGATCGCCTTCGCCGCGGGCGCCTCGGCGCTGCGGGGGCGGCGGAGCGGGCAGGACGCGGTCGTCGCCCTGGTCCTGGTCGGCTGCCTCGCCTCGGGGGTGATCCTCGCCAGCGACGTCTTCGGCTCGGGCTCGAACATCGAGACGCTGCTCTTCGGCAGCCTGCTCCTGGTCGACGGCGGCGATCAGGCGCTTGCGGCGCTCACCGCGGGTGCGACGCTGGCGGCGAGCCTGCTGATCGGGCAGCACTGGCTGCGCAGCGGCTTCGACCCGACGCTCACCGACCCCGGCGCTCCCAGCCCGCGGCTCTTCGACGCGGTGCTGCTGGGGCTGGTCGCGCT
>JALZHV010000381.1 GCA_030860625.1 Actinomycetota bacterium | reverse complement strand
TCCCAGGGGCGGTCGCCCGCCGGCAGCGCCGCCTCGAAGCGGGCGAGCAGGTCGGCAGGGTCGGGCAGGCGGCCGCGGCCGTACTCGCCGCGGGAGGCGAGCTGGCCCTCCCCCGGCTCGATCACCTCGACCCCCCGTGCCCGCAGCGTCTCCAGGTTCGCCTGGGTGGCGGCGTCGGCGTACATGCGGTCGTTCATCGCCGGCGCCACCAGCCGCGGCGCCGCACAGGCGAGGAAGGAGGTGGTCAGCATCGAGTCGGCGGCGCCGCTCGCCAGCTTGGCGACCGTGTTGGCCGAGGCCGGGGCGACGAGGTAGGCATCGCAGCGCCCGGCCAGCTCGAGGTGGCCGATCGGGTCGTGCGAGACCGCCTCTTCGCCGGGGAAGGCGCCGCGCAGTGGGTCGCGTTCGAACTCGGAGACCAGCACCGGGGCGCCGACGATCCCCTCGAAGGAGGCGGCGCCGACGAAGCGGGTGGCGGTCTCGGTCATCAGCACCCGCACGCCGTGCCCGGCGAGCGTCGCCAGGCGCGCCAGCTCCAGCGCCTTGTAAGCGGCGATGCCGCCGCTGACTCCGAGAAGCAGTCGAGCCATGCCTCGGTTTTAAAGCACGCCCGCTAAGCAGGCGGGGCCGAAGCTAGGAGCGGTACTCGTATTTCAGTTTTCCCTCAGCGAGCTCTTCGAGCGCCATCGAGAGGTAGTTCCTCTCGGCGTTGGTCTCGACCATCGGCGGCGGGTACTCCCCGAAACCGCCCTCTCCGAGGTTGTGGAAGTAGCTGTTGATCTGACGAGCCCGCTTGGCCGACACGACGACGGCGGCGTAATGGGAATCGGCGTGATCGAGAAGCTTGTCTACGCGTGGTTTGATCATCGCGGGCGAGTCTAGAGGATCGAGCTGCGGCGACTCCGCTGGAGGGACGGGCGGGTGCCGGTGGGGGTCGCTCGGAGCACCTCCGCCGCGACCACCGCCACCGGCTGGCGCCTCGAACCGTTGTGGCGCGGCTTCATGCTGAGTACCGATCGACCCCCACCGGCACCCGCCAGCGAACTGGCAGACGCCTTCGCATAGGAGATGGCCTAGGGACGGGCGTCCCTACGGGCTCAACTCGGAGCGCACGATCTCCGCCAGCTCCTTGGCGGCATGGTCGAGGTCGTCGTTGACGATGCGGTGGTCGAAGTCGCCTTGGACGGCCAGCTCCTGGTCGGCCACTTCGAGGCGGGCTTCAATGGCCTCTACCGAGTCGGTCCCGCGCGAGGAGAGCCGCTCGCGGAGGACGGCGGGGTCGGGTGGGGCGATGAAGATCTGGACCGAGTCCGGTTTCGCGGCGCGGACCTGCTGGGCGCCCTGCACCTCGATCTCCAACACCACCGACTGGCCGGACTCGAGGCAACGTTCGACCTCGCTGCGCAGGGTCCCGTAGCGGTTGCCGCTGTAGGTGGCGAACTCGAGGAAGTCCTTGTCCTCGACCCGCTGCTCGAACTCCTCAGGGGTGAGGAAGTGGTAGTCGCGGCCGTCTTCCTCGCCCTCGCGGGGCGAGCGGGTCGTCGCCGAGACCGACAGCTCGAGGTTGGGGACGCGCTGCAGGAGCTCCTTGATCAGGGTGCCCTTGCCGACCCCCGAGGGCCCGGTGATGACGAAGACTTTGGCGCTGGCCATTGCGGCCGGGAATACTTACCGCTGGAGCGGTCGCTACCGACGCAGCTGGGAGATCAGCTCGCTGCGCTGCCGCTCGGAGAGGCCGCCGATCGTCTTCGACGGGGAGATCCGGCACTGGTTGAGGATCCGGTTCGCCTTCACCCGTCCGTACTTGGGAACGGCGAGGAGCATGTCGAAGACCTTGGCGGTGAGGACGTACTCCGGCGGGTCGAGGAGGATCGTCTGGATGTTGGCCCGGTTGGCCTTCAGGTCCTTCTTCAGCTTCGCCCGCGCGGTGCGGATGTCGTTCGCCCGTTTGAGGGCCTCCATCCTCTGGTCGAGGGACCTTTCGGGGGCCGCGAGCGAGGTTTTGACCGGGGGGGCGGGCATCTGAGGCGGCGAGTATAGCCGCGGTTAGAGGGCCTGCAAGGCGACAGGGGCGAATTGCCCCAAAATTCGTCTCAACCTCTAGTCGAGGTCGAGTGCTGCCAGGCGTGGAGGCGCTTCCGACACCCCGGTTTCCAGCTTCTTTGCTATGCGCGAGCCTGCTCTAGGGTCACGGAAGTTCTCGGTTCCGACGGCCACCAGGGCCGCTCCGGCGGCAAGGAATTCGGCCGCGTCGGCGGCGCTGGAGATCCCCCCCATCCCGATCACGGGCAGCTGCGTCGCGGCCCGCACGGCCCGCAGC
>JALZHV010000078.1 GCA_030860625.1 Actinomycetota bacterium | reverse complement strand
GCGCTGGAGGACGAGGCCGCCGCGGCGGAGGCCGACGCCGGCCACTCGACCGCAGAGCGCCACGCGATCGCCGAGCAGCCGACCCAGTTCTTCGACATCGAGGCCGAGATGGGGACCGAGGACGCTCCCCCGCCCGAGGCGGTCGAGCCCGAGGCAGCCGAGCCGCCGATCGCCCCCGTCGAACCGCCGACCGAAATCCACGCCGTCCGCACCGGCGCCGCCGAGGAGGCCGACCTCGACGAGGAAGAGGACGACGACTTCTGGAGCGAGCAGCGCCTCTCCGACGAGCTCGACCAGGCGCTTGAGGCGCCGGTCGCCGACGAGCCCGCGGCCGTCGAGGCGCCCGCCCCGATGACCGAGCCCTCCGCTCCGACCCTCGAGGAGGAAGAGGAAAAAGAGGCCGAGGCCGAGCAGCGCCCCGACTACGACCCCGACACCGGTCACGAGGACGTGCTCGAGGACACCCCCGACTTCCTCGAGGACGCTCCGGAGGACGACGAGCTCTGGTTCGAGCAGCGTCCTCCCAAGGACTTCGACCTCGACTGATCATCGGCTAGGGCGAGCGCGAATGAGCGATCTCGTCCTCTTGGGCGCCGGCGCCTCTGCGGACGCTGGGGTCCCAACGGCTGTTGAGCTGACCAAGGAGATTCTGGCTCGTCTAGAAGGAGACGAGCGGCAGGCCTTGCTTTCCGTATGCCACAGATTGGGAGACCCGCACGGGCTGGATGTGGAGAAGGTTTTCTCGGCGGTTGAGCTGCTGGGGGAGCGAGACGGGCTAGAGCTCTCTCCTTTCGTCGAGAGGTGGGGCGCTGCAGCGTTGTAGTGGAGCTGTGACTTCTACAAAGCGCTCGGAGGGCGCATGATCGAGAAGATGCGTGCTTCGATCGCGACTACTCGGAAGCAGGTGTCTTACCTCGATCCCCTGGTGCGGTGGGCCGCCGATCCCGAACGAGCGACGATTGCCACCTTGAACTATGACCTCGCCGTAGAGATCGCAGGATCAGAGGTAAGCGTCGGAGCCATACCGGCATCTCGAGTTGGGCGGCTACTGGCAGATGGGAGTGGCCTTCTTCAGGAGTTCGCCTCCTGAAGCTGCACGGCTCAATCGACTGGGCTTGGGAGGATGACCCCTCGGAGAAGGGCCAACTGCCGAGTAGATGCGTGCTGCAAACGGGGGCACCAGCTAACGATATGCGCCCGCCTACGGTGGTGTTCGGCCTCCGTGGCAAGCTGCGAGCGGAAGGACCATTCCTTTCTGCTCTCTCAGAATTTGAGGCGCAGTTGCAACGGGCAGACCGCCTGATAGTGGTCGGCTACTCCTTTCGAGATGACCACGTGAACCAGGCAATCAGACGGTGGACGTTTGGGAATGCGCCGCGTACGATTGTCCTCGTAGACCCAGGGCTTCCGAAAGGCCCGCCGGAAATTTCGTCTCACTCGACCTTCCGGGACCAACTCCTGTCCTACCTCAAGAGTCCTGGAGAGACCGAAGGCGGAACCCGACTCGTAGTGGTTCCCTTGCGGGCAAAGGAAGCACTAGCCGACCTTTTCCCACAGGCCTAGCAGTGGAGCCAGCCGGGATCGAACCGGCGACCTTCGCGTTGCAAACGCGACGCTCTGCCAGCTGAGCTATGGCCCCGTCCTGCGGATTGTAAGCCGCCGGGCGCTAGCCCGCGAGGGCGATCAGCAGCTGGGAGTGGTCGTTCGGGTCGACCTTGACCGGGACGGTGGAGCCGGGCTGGACCTGGGGGATGATCGTCGGCGGGACGACTTGCAGGTGGGTGACCTCGGAAGTCTGGCCGTTGACGTCGACGGTCATCTGGAACTGGATCTCCGGCTGCATGTTCACCGTCTTGCCGGTGGAGAGGATCTGCTGGATCGTCGCGGTGCCGTCGACGCCTTCGTTGGCGAGCCGCTCGGCCAGCGCCTGGTCGGTCTGCACCTGCTGCAGCATCTGGTTCGCCTGGGCAACGCCGTCCTTCATCATCTTGAAGCTGCCGCCCTGTTCCTTGGTGATCTGCTTGCCAGCCTTGTTGAGGTCCCGCAAGTCCTTGAAAAAGCCCATCGATTCTCCCTTTCGTAGGGGGCTCCCGCTCCCTTTTGGATTGTCGAGCCGACCATATCCGCCCCGGCCCTCCCTGGGTTAGATTCCGACGCGTGTTCATCGTCGGCGTCCTGATGATCGTCCTCGCGCTGGCGATGATCGCCGGCGGCCTGCTGCAACCCGTGGACGCCGCGAAACCGGGCCTGGTCATCGGCGGGATCGGCGTCGGCCTCGCCGGCCTCGTCAACGCCTACCTCGGCGCCCCCAGCCGCAAGCAGAAGCCGCCGCCCGGGATGGTGAAGACGAAGGCGACGATCCTCGACGCCACCATCCTGCCCGGCTCCGTCGCCGGCTTCCAGATGGTCGAGCTGACCCTGGAGCTGCGCCCAAAGGACTCGCTGCCGATCCAGGTCAAGCGCAAGTTCTCCGCCGCCCGCCTCGGCCTCATCGAACAGGGCCGCGAGCTCGACGTCGTCTACGACCGCGCCGATCCGCAGCGGGTCGAACTCGCCTAAGCGATCAGTTGCTCCGCCCGATGCGACTCGGGTAGGTTCTGGTCTGCGTGGTAGCTGGACCGCACCAGCGGCCCCGCCGCGACGGACTCGAACCCTAAGTCGTAGGCGGCCTTCTCCAGCGCGGCGAACTCGTCGGGGTGCCAGTAGCGGACGACGGGGAGGTGGTTTTCGGTCGGGCGCAGGTACTGGCCGACGGTGAGGACCTGGACGTCGTGCTCGCGGAGGAGGCCGAAGGTCTCGACCATCTCCTCGAAGGACTCGCCGAGGCCGACCATCAGCCCGGACTTGGTGACGACCTCGTCGCCGCCCATCTCCTTCGCCATCCGCAGGACGCGGGCGGAGCGGAGGAACTGGGAGCCGCGGCGGGCGATCGGGTAGAGGCGCGGCACCGTCTCGACGTTGTGGTTGAAGACGTCGGGCCGCTCGTGGATCACCTTCGCCAGCGGCATCTCCTGGCCGCGGAAGTCGGGGGTGAGGATCTCGACCTTGCAGTCGGGCGCGAGCATCCGGATCGAGCGGATCACCCCGACGAAGGCGCCGGCGCCGTAGTCGGGCAGGTCGTCGCGGTCGACCGAGGTGACGACGGCGTGCCGCAGCCCCATCGCCTTCACCTGGTTCGCCACCCGCAGCGGCTCCAGCGGGTCGTTCCAAGTCGGCTTGCCGGTCTGCACGTTGCAGAAGCCGCACCGCCGGGTGCAGACGTCGCCCAGGATCATGAAGGTCGCGGTGCCGCGCTCCCAGCACTCGCCGACGTTGGGGCAGTTGGCCTCCTCGCAGACGGTGTGGAGGTTGTCCGACCCGATCTTCTCCTTCAGCCGCCGGTAGTTCGGCCCGCCCGGCGCCGGCACCTTCAGCCACGGCGGCTTGCGGGCGCGGCGGAAGGGAACGGTCCCCTCGGCGCTGGCTGCGGTCCCCCCCGGCTTGGCGCGGGAGCGGGTGACGTGGATGCGCTCGGCGGTCTCGCTCATCGACTCACCTGAGCGTAGCGCTCGGCCACCGGCTCCCGGTCGAACACCCGCGCGTAGCTCTCGACCAGGGTGTCGGCGAAGGAGTCGAAGTCCTGCTCGGCGCCGAGCTCCCGCGACAGCGAGGTCATCGCCACCCCCTCGATCCCGCACGGCACTACCCACTCGAACGGCTGCAGGTCGTTGTTGACGTTGACCGCGAGGCCGTGGGTCGTCACCCCGCGGCTGACGTGCAGCCCGATCGACCCGATCTTGCGCGCCCCTACCCAAACGCCGGTCAGGCCCTCGATAGGTCCCGCCTTCACTCCGTACTCCACGAGCGCCGCGATCATCGTCCGCTCCAAGCCCCGCACGTACTCGTGGACGTCGTCGCCGTAGCCGCCGAGGTGGACGATCGGGTAGGCGACCAACTGGCCGGGACCGTGGTAGGTGACGAGGCCGCCGCGGTCGGTGTCGACCACCTCGATCCCCTGCGCTTCGTACCAGGCAGCCCCCATCGGCAGTTCCTCCGGCTTCGATCGGCGGCCGCGCGTGTAGACGGGCGGGTGCTCGAGCAGCAGCAGCACGTCGCCGATCTCCCCCCGCTGCCGCCGCCCCTCCAGCTGCCGCTGCAACTCCAGCGCCTCTTCGTAGGGCACCGTCCCGCAGCGCACGACCTGGATCTCGGCGGCCATCGTCAGCGCGCGCCCTCCAGGGTCGCCAGAGCCGCGCTCACCACGTGCTCCTCATGCGGAATGGCCGCCTGCTCCAGGCGCTTCGAATAGGGCATGTGGACGTCGGCGCCGGTGACGCGCTGGACCGGGGCGTCGAGGTAGTCGAAGGCCTGCTCGGTGATCAGGGTCGAGAGGTTGGCGCCGACGCCGCCGTGCGGCCAGCCCTCCTCGACGATCACCGCCCGGTTGGTCTTGCGGACCGACTCGAGGATCGTGTCGAGGTCGAGCGGGCGCAGCGTGCGCGGGTCGATCACCTCGGCCTCGACGCCGTGCTCGCTCGCCAGCTTCTCCGCCGCTTCCGCGGCGACGTGCGCCATCTTCAGTACGCCGACGATCGTCACGTCCGAGCCCTCGCGCCGCACCGCCGCTTCGCCGAAGCGCAAGGGCTCCGCGTCCTCGTCGGGCACCTCGCCCTTGGTCCCGTAGAGGCTCTCGTGCTCGATGAACACCACCGGGTTGGGGTCGCGGATCGCCGCCTTCAGCAGGCCCTTGCCGTCGGCCGGGGTCGAGGGGCAGGCGACCAACAACCCCGGCACCTGCAGGAAGAGCGCTTCGAAGCTGTGCGAGTGGGTGGGGCCGAGCTGGTGGCCGCCGCCGCCCGGCATCCGGATCACCAGCGGCACCTGCGCCTGGCCGTTGAACATGTAGGGGATCGCGGCGGCGTGGTTGACGATCTGGTCCAGCGCCAGCAGGCTGAAGTTGACCGTCATCAACTCGACGATCGGCCGCAGCCCGTTCATCGCCGCGCCAACCCCGATGCCGACGATCGTGTTCTCGGAGATCGGCGTGTCCCGCACCCGCCGCTCGCCGAACTCGTCAAGCAGCCCTTCGGTCACCTTGAAGGCGCCCTGGAAGACGGCGACGTCCTCGCCCATCACGAAGACCGCCTCGTCGCGGCGCATCTCCTCGGCCATCGCGTCGCGCAGCGCCTCGCGCATCCGCAGCTCCGCCATCAGCCTTCGTCCTCCTGGCCCTCGCCGCGGTCACCGTCGGCTTCGGCGGCGCGGTCGGGGGATTCGATCCGCTCCTCGACGCCCTCCTGGACGTCGCCCGCGACCGCCGGGTTGGGTCGCTCGCCGTGCGTCGCGGGGTTGTGCCGCTCCCCCGCCGACTGCCCGGCGTAGGCGGCGCCGGCCTCGGCCAGCTCGCGAGCAGCCTCGGGAATCTCGTCCTTGTGGTCGCCGCGGTGCGGCTCGGGGCTGCGCTCGTCGAGCGCGTACCAGCCGCCCGGCTCGGTGCGGGCGTAGAGGTTTTCGTACATCGTGTCGAGCGCCGGCTCCGGCGAGGCCTCGGCGAACTCGACCGCCGCCTTCACCTCCGCCTCGGCCGCCTCGCGCGCCTGCTGCACCTCGCGCTCGCCCAGCACGTCGGCCTCGCGGCAGCGCCGCGCGAAGGTCTCGATCGGGTCCTTCTGGCGCCACTCGTCGACCTCGTCGCGGTCGCGGTAGACCTCGGGGTCGGCGGCCGAGTGCCCGCGGTAGCGGTACGTGAACGCCTCCAGCAAGGTCGGCCGCTGCTCCTCGCGCGCCAGTCGCAATCCCTCGGCGACCGCCTCGCGCACCTCGACCACGTCCATCCCGTCGACCCGCTTGCCGTCGATCCCGTAGCCCAGCGCCTTCTTCGAGAGGTCGGTCTGGGCCGAGTGCCGCTCGACCGAGGTCCCCATCCCGTAGAGGTTGTTCTCGACCAGGAAGAGGACCGGCAGCTTCCACAACGCCGCCAGGTTCATCGTCTCGCCGAAGTTGCCGGTGTTGGAGGCGCCGTCGCCGAACATGCAGACGGTGACCGCGTCTTCGCCCTTGTACTGGGAGGCAAGGCCGAGCCCGGCGGCGATCGGCAGGTTGCCGCCGACGATCCCGTAGCCGCCCATGAACCGCTTCTCGGCGTCGAAGATGTGCATCGAGCCGCCGCGGCCGCCGCTGGTCCCGTCGACGCGACCGAAGAGCTCTGCCATCACCCGCTTCGGCTCGGTCCCGCGGGCGATCGCGTGGCCGTGCGTGCGGTAGGTGCCGATCAGGAAGTCTTCCTCGCGCATCACCGAGGTGGTGCCGACGATCGTCGCCTCCTCGCCGATCGCCAGGTGCAGGAAGCCGCCGGCTTTCGCCCGCTGGTACTGCCGCCCCGCCTCCTCCTCGAAGCGGCGGATCAGCGACATCCGCGCGAGCAGCTCGTAACAGGTGGCGGCGTCGGGCAGATCTGCCATCGAGGTCACATTAGATGACTACCCGGTGCAGCTCGCCGTCTCGACGGCCTCCTCTAGGCGATCGTCCCCCCAGAAGACCTCATCGCCGACGACCACGGCCGGCACCCCTTCCACCCCGAGGTCCCCGGCGCGGTCGGTCGCCTCCCGCAGCGCCGTCTTCACCACCTCGGTTTCGACCGCTTTCAGCAGCGCCCGCGGGTGCAGCTCGCAGGCGGCGCCGGCGATCATCACGTTGTCGGGATCGCTGAGGTCGCGCCCGCCCGCGAACGCCTGCCGGAAGGCGGCAAGCGAGAAGGAGACGGTGCGCCCGGTCTGCTTGGCGAAGGTCGCAACCCGCATCGCTACCAACGTGTTCCCCGGCCACGGCTCGGGCC
>JALZHV010000380.1 GCA_030860625.1 Actinomycetota bacterium | reverse complement strand
CTCGGCGGCGGGCAGCGGTGGCGGCTTGACGACGCCCATCGCGCGGACCGCCGCCACCATCAGCGCCCGCTTGCCGGCGCCGTCGAGCGCGGGCGGCTGCCAGCCGTCCAGGACCCGGATCACGGCGTCGATGTCGTCGACCTCGATTTCGCCGCTGACGTAGGCGCGGCCGAGCCCGAGCTGTCCCGGCGCCCGCAGCACGTGGGCGATCGCGCGCGGCGAGCGGACGCGGAAGGTGGGGCCGTCGCCCGCGGTCGAGGGCAGCTTGGTGCCGTCCCAGAACTCGATCGCGAAGGGCCGCTCCGGCAGGCGGGACTCGATCTCCCGTCGCAATGGCGCGGTGTTTGCCAGCGGCATCGGCGGGGAGCCTACTCGCAAGCGCTTGGCCGCGAGGCCAAGATCGGCGTCCCTATCATCACCTGCCATGACGACCACCGGACCACTTCCTTCAGACATCCAGCCCGTCGAAAACGAGACCCGGGACCGGATCATCACCGGCCTGGTGACGCTGATCCCCTTCATCGCCGTCGGCATCGCTGGTTGGCAGGTGTGGGGGAGCGCTCTGAACTGGACCGACGTCTTCCTCTTCGTCGGCATGTACTTCCTCACCGGTCTCGGCATCACCGTCGGGTTCCACCGCCTTCTCACCCACCGCTCCTTCAAGACCCACCCGTGGCTGCGCGGCCTGTTCGCGATCCTCGGCTCGGCCGCGATCGAGGGGCCGGTTATCTCCTGGGTCGCCGACCACCGCAAGCACCACACCTTCTCCGACGAATACGGCGACCCCCACAGCCCCCACGTCGACCACGGCGGCGGCTGGAAGGGGGCGATGAAGGGCCTTTTCCACGCCCACCTCGGCTGGATCTTCATCCACACCCAGCGCGGCAACAAGGAACGCTTCGCGCCGGACCTGCTCAAAGACCCCGTCGTCAGCTGGGTCGACCGCACCTTCATCTACTGGGCGATCCTCGGCCTCCTGATCCCCTTCTTCCTCGGCTGGATCATCGGCGGCACCGTCGTCGCCGGACTCACCGGCCTGCTCTGGGGCGGCCTGGTGCGGGTCTTCGTCCTCCACCACTTCACCTACAGCATCAACTCGCTCTGCCACACCTTCGGCAAGCGCGAATTCGAGACGACCGACGAGTCGCGCAACCTGGCGCTGATCGCGATCCCGACCCTCGGCGAGGCCTACCACAACAGCCACCACGCCTTCCCGACCTCGGCCACCCACGGCCTGCGCTGGTGGCAGATCGATATCTCCTCGCTGGTCATCAACAGCCTCGAGAAGGTCGGCCTGGTCTGGGACGTCGTCCGGGTCAGCCCGGAGCGCCAGGCGGCGAAAGCCGCCGGGTAAAGCGACCTTTCAGGTCACGGCGCTTCGTCGGCTTCGTACCAGTCGATCCAGGAGTTGCAAGCCTGGCTGAGCGGCACCGTCCGGTGCGGCTCAGCCGGGACCGCGACCAGCTCGCCGACGTAGGCCTTGCCGTCGTAGCCGGTCAGGCTCTGCAGGGTGCTCGCCTCGTCCGTCTCGATCGTGAAGCGAACCTCGCCGCCCTTGCTTTCGTAGCGCCCGGCGGGCCAGAACTGGCCGCTGTTGCCGAGGCTGATCGTGTTCGGCCGCTGCCCGTCCAGCGCTGCCTTCAGCGGTTCCCGGAACCCCGGCGCCGAGAGCGTCAGGTCGAAGGGGGAGAAGTACTGGATCGAGAGGTTCCAGCTTCCCGGCGGCAGCCGCAGCCGCTGCGAGGTCTCGGCGCCGGTGCCGAGGATGCTGCCCTCGTCCCAGCTGCCTTTGTGGGCGATCGCCGCGTCGGGGAAGAGGCCGGCGCGGCCGGGGCTCGAGAGCAGGATGCGGATCTCCGGCGCCGCGCAGCCGGCGTAGGCCCCCGCCTCGGTCCCCTCGAGCAGGACGTGGCGGTCCTCCGGCGTCAGCGCGGTTCGCTTCCAGAGCACGTAGGAGGGCGTCTGCATGACCCGTTCGAAGTTCGGTGGCGCCTGGCTGTTCCAGGCGGCGCGGCTGGTGATCACGTACGGGAAGCGATCGAGCGTTCCTTTCGAGAAGGAGTCGAAGTCGATCGGGCTGTAGGCGTCGCCGGTGTCGAACGGCTTTTCGGGATTCGGCGAGACCGCCTCGTCGGGGAACTCGACCAGCGGCACGTGCGTGTCGGCGCCCATCAGCTCGTAAGCGGCAAAGCGATCCTGGCCTGCGTAGAGGACCGGCTGACCGTGCAGGACCGACAGGAACTCCCGCAACTCAGCCCCGTGCCCCGGCGGCCCCACCGGCGCGTCCCGGAGGGCCAGGAAGCTCGAGTAGACCGCCCCGCCCACG
>JALZHV010000379.1 GCA_030860625.1 Actinomycetota bacterium | reverse complement strand
GGTCAAGCCGGCTGGAGCGCCCGCTTTCGCTCGCGCCGGATCTCGCGCAGGTAAGGATGGAAGTCGACCTCGACGGTATGACGCTTAGAGGCAACGAACCGCTTCCGCATCTTCCTTTCTTCGCGCGCGATCTCCCGCTTCATCTCCCCCGCCGGCGGTAGCGCCGTCCGGCCGCTCAGCAGGTCGGCGACCCACTCGCACTGCGCCTCGGCCAGCGGCATGATCGGGCCCAGCGGCTGGATGAAGCCGATGAAGTAGAGCCCCGGGCGCTCGACCGAGACGACGCGGCGGTAGAGCGGCAGCCGGTTGTCGGGCGCCGCGAAGACCTTCGGGTCGAAGAACGGGAAGGTGATCTTGTAGCCGGTGCAGTAGACGACGAGGTCTATCTCCTCGCTGCTGCCGTCGACGAATCCAACTTTGCGGCCGCCGAGGAAGCGGTCGATGTTCGGCTTCACCGTGATGTCGCCGTGGCCGAGCCGGGGCAGCAGCTCCGAGGAGACGGTCGGGTGGGCCTCGAACAGCTTGTGGTCGGGCTTCGGCAGGCCGTAGGTGGTCATGTCGCCGGCGGCGATCTCGAGGCCGCGCATCGCGAAGAACCGTCGTAGAGAGAGCGGCAGGCGGGAGAAGACCGGGCTCGAGACCTCGTCGATCGGCTTGCCGTTCATGTACTTGGGGAGCACGTAGGCGCCGCGGCGGACCGAGAGGAAGGTCTTCTCGGCGATCCGCGAGGCCTCGACGGCGATGTCGACGGCGGAGTTGCCCAGGCCGAGGACGACGACGCGCTTGCCCCTCAGGACGTCGGGCTCGCGGTAGTGGTGGGCGTGGATCTGCTCACCCTCGAAGGCGTCGGAACCGGGGAAGGCGGGCTCCGGCCAGCGCGGGTCCCAGTGGTGGCCGTTGGCGACGAGGACCGCCCGGTAGCGCTCGGTCCGCTCGACGCCGCTCTCCCCCTTCACGGTCACCGCCCAGGCGCCGTCGGCGGGCTCGACCCGCACCACCTCGGTGCGGAAGGCGATCTTCTCGCGCAGGCCGAAGTGGTCGACGAATTCGTCGAAGTAGGCGGCCATCTGGAAGTGGTCCGGGTAGTCGGGATAGTGGTCGGGCATCGGCAGCGACCCGAACGCCATCACCCGCCGCGAGGTGTTGATGTGCAGCGAGCGGTAGGCGGACGACATCCCGTTGTCGTTCTCGTAGCGCCAGTTGCCGCCTACTGCCGAGCCCTTCTCGAAGCAGTCGAAGGCGATCCCCCGCGCGTCCAGCACCTGCGCGGCGACGATCCCCGAGCTGCCGGCGCCGACGATGCAGACCTTCTCCGTCATCGGCCGCAATCTACCCGACTGGCTGCCTGGCCAAATATGCGTGGCCTCACAGAAAGCAAAAGGCCCGGGATGGTGGTCCCGGGCCCTTCGCTGTTCAAGGAGAAATGAAGTACCTCAAGATGCAAGTTGTTCTTGAGATGGTGCTTATTTACCCATTTCTGGAGGCCCGAAACACCCGTAGGCCCCCACATGGGTCTCCGATTATAACTACTTACTTGACAGAGCGTCCATAGATATACGTCCAAACCGCTCAGTGATGCGGATCACACAAGTAGACGGAACTGGCTAAGGCGTCAAATAAAGAGGAGCCCCGAAGGGCTCCTCTCGTACTGCAACGGCTGTGCGGCTGGTCTATTTGGGTTCTTCGGAGGTCGACTCGATCTCCTGGGCGAGCTCCTCGAGCTCCTCCGCGAAGGAGGTCCCGAAGCCCTCGGCCGGGGCCTCGACCCCGTCGACGCCCAGTTCGGCGGCGAGCTCGTCGTCTTCGAGCAGGTCGTCGTCGCCCGGGGGCTCGATCGGTTCGGCGGGCTCGATCGCGACCGTGCGGTAGTGCTTGAGGCCGGTCGCGGCCGGGATCAGCTTGCCGATGATCACGTTCTCCTTGAGGCCGACGAGTTTGTCCCGTTTGCCCTCGAGCGCGGCATCGGTGAGAACCTTCGTCGTCTCCTGGAAGGAGGCCGCCGAGAGGAAGGACTCGGTCGCCAGCGAGGCCTTGGTGATCCCGAGGATGACCTCCTCGCCTTTGGCCGGGGTGCCGCCCTCTTCCTTGGTCTTTTTGTTGAGCCGTTTGAGGTTGCCGCGATCCTCCAGCTGGCCGGGAAGGAGGCTGGTCGAGCCCTTCGACTCGATCCGCACCTTCTTCAGCATCTGGCGGGCGATCAGCTCGATGTGCTTGTCGTTGATGTCGACGCCCTGGGCGCGGTAGACCTTCTGCACCTCTTCGACGAGGTAAACCTCGGTCGCGGTGCGCCCGCGGATCGCCAGCAGGTCGGCCGGGTACAGCGAGC
>JALZHV010000378.1 GCA_030860625.1 Actinomycetota bacterium | reverse complement strand
CGATGGTCCAGCTGGACGGCGGCCGCTTCGCGACCTCCGACCTCAACGACCTCTACCGCCGGGTGATCAACCGCAACAACCGGCTGAAAAGGCTGCTCGACCTCGGCGCTCCCGAGATCATCGTCAACAACGAGAAGCGGATGCTGCAGGAGGCGGTCGACGCGCTGTTCGACAACGGCCGTCGCGGGCGCCCGGTCACGGGCCCCGGCAACCGGCCGCTGAAGTCGCTCTCGGACATGCTCAAGGGCAAGCAGGGCCGGTTCCGCCAGAACCTGCTCGGCAAGCGCGTCGATTACTCCGGCCGTTCGGTGATCGTCTCCGGCCCGAGCCTGCGGCTGCACCAGTGCGGCCTGCCGAAGCTCATGGCGCTCGAGCTCTTCAAGCCGTTCATCATGGCCCAGCTGGTCGAGCGCAAAGCGGTGCAGAACATCAAGGCCGCGAAGAAGATGGTCGAGTCGATGATCCCGGAGGTCTGGGACGTGCTGGAGGAAGTCATCCACCAGCACCCGGTCCTGCTCAACCGGGCGCCGACCCTCCACCGTCTCGGCATCCAGGCCTTCGAACCGGTCCTGGTCGAGGGCAAGGCGATCCAGGTTCACCCCCTGGTCTGCCACGCCTTCAACGCCGACTTCGACGGCGACCAGATGGCGGTCCACGTGCCGCTCTCCGCCGAGGCCCAGGCCGAGGCGCGGATTCTCATGCTCTCCGCCAACAACATCCTCTCCCCGGCCCACGGGGCGCCGCTGGCGACCCCGACCCAGGACATGGTGCTCGGCATCTACTACCTGACCTACGGTCCGGAAGCGGACGAGCTGGCGCGGATCGACGAGGAGCTGAAGACCGGCACGGGCACCAACGGCTCCGGCCCGAACGTGAAGGTGTTCCGCTCCGCTCAGGAGGCCGAGCTCGTCTACGAGAACGGTGGCTGCAAACTGCACGACAAAGCCGAGTTCCGGCGTGCCGGGCACGAGCACTTCCTGACCACGGTCGGGCGGATCATCTTCAACGAAAAGATCGAGCGCGCCCTCGCCGATGCTCTGGAAGAGGACTTTGATCCGGAGCAGTACGAGTTCGTCAACCGCTCCCTGAAGAAGAAGGACATCAACCAGATGGTCTCCGACCTGGTCGAGGCCTACGGTGCGCCGGCGGTCTCGCAGGTGCTCGATGCCTTCAAGGACCTCGGCTTCCAGTACGCGAGCCAGGCCGGGATCACGGTCTCCAAGAACAACGTCGTGTCCCCGCCGGAGAAGCCGGAAATCCTTGATCGCTACGAGAAGGAGACCGAAGCGATCCAGGCCCAGTACGACGAAGGCTACATAACGGCCGAGGAGCGTCACGAGGCTGTGACGGCGCACTGGAATCGAGCCACCGACGAGGTCGCCCAGGCGATGGAGGACAACCTCCACGAGCTGAACCCGATCTTCATGATGGCCAACTCGGGCGCTCGCGGATCGTTCAAACAGATCCGCCAGCTGGCCGGGATGCGCGGCCTGATGGCCAACCCGAAAGGGGAGATCATCGAGCGGCCGATCAAGGCCAACTTCATGGAGGGGCTCTCGGTACTCGAGTACTTCATCTCCACCCACGGCGCCCGAAAGGGTCTCGCCGACACGGCGCTGCGGACGGCCGACTCCGGTTACCTCACCCGCCGCCTCGTCGACGTCGCCCAGGACGTGATCGTCCGCCAGGAGGACTGCAAGACCAAAGATCACATCGAGATGGACCTCCGCAAGGACGACGGCTCGCTCAACGACAACCTGTTCGGTCGTCTGGCGGCGAAAAAGCTCGAAACCAAACGCGGTCGCGATCTGCTCAAGCGCAACCAGGAGATCACCCAGAAAGACGTCGAAGAAATCGCCGAGGCCTTCGGCGGCGAGGAGGACGTCAAGATCCCCGTCCGCTCCGCGCTCAAGTGCGAGGCGGAATCCGGGGTGTGCCGCTCCTGCTACGGGATCTCACCGGCGACGGGGTCGATGGTCGACATCGGCGACGCGGTCGGCATCATCGCCGCGCAATCGATCGGCGAGCCCGGGACCCAGCTGACCATGCGGACCTTCCACACCGGAGGTGTCGCCGGTCAGGACATCACCCAGGGTCTGCCGCGGATCGTCGAGCTCTTCGAGGCGCGTAAACCGAAGGGGCTCGCCCAGATGGCCGAGGCCGCCGGCAAAGTCTCGATCGAAGAGACCGAGAAAGCGCTGAAAGTGATCGTCACCGAGTCGAGCGGCGAGGAGCACGCCTACAGCTTCCCGCTGCGGACCCGCCTGCACGTCGCCGACGGCGACCGGGTCGAGGTCGGCCAGCAGCTGAACGAAGGCTCGCTGTACCCGGCCGACC
>JALZHV010000077.1 GCA_030860625.1 Actinomycetota bacterium | reverse complement strand
GATTACAGGAGAGGCAGCGAAGGTCGCCGGTGACGGAGTCATAGCGGTAGATCTGCACATGGCCCCCGGAGTCATAGGCGGTCAGGTCCGCACGGGCCTCGAAAAGAAGGACCCTACCGTCGGGAGTACTTCGAGAGGGGTCGATTGAGAGACGGGCCGGCGTTTCGGCTTCACCAGGACCCACGGCCTCGGTCCACAAGCCGAGGCCCTCGACCGTTACCTGCCCTGGAGTTTCACCCTCGACGTCCCGCTCCGTAACGGTACCGACGAAGCTGACCGTGCCTTCTTCGGAGAAATAGAGGTTTTCTTTACCAGCCTGGGGAGTGGCCCCTATGGGGTTCGATTCGCCGGTAAGGACACTGGGAGAAACCAAGTAGGCGGCGGTGCCGTCAGCAGAGACGTTGACGACGGTGACGTCGGCGCTTGAACTGAAGGGGATAACCGATTCGGTTGCGACATCGAACGCGAGCAGGTTGCCACCTTCTACGTAGAAGATGCGCCCTCCACCTTCAGCGACTCCCGCAAAAGTCACGTTGTCGCCGATCTCGTAGGTCTCCTCGTTGTCGTGACGCAGATAGAGCGTTGCGCCGATCGTGAAGGCGACTCCCTCGCCGTCCATGGAGACGCCGACATATCTGGCGTCTTCCCCGCCAGCTGGAGTTACGTCACCCGGCAGAAGCGAAACGACGTGAGTGACTTCATTCGGCGTACGGTCGTAAACCGCCGCGGTGCCTTGGGGTGGAGCCTCTTCCTCTAAGCGTTGGGCGCTGGTGAAGACGATGTGGCTCCCGTTTTCACTGATCAGCTTCCCCCGCGCGAAGGGATCGGTATTGAGACTGCCCCGGCCAACGAGCTCCGAATGGCCATCTGGATAGCGCACGTAGCTGGTCGTTTTTTCTTCAACGGCGGCACTTCCTTTCGGGCTGGTGCCCCAGAACGAATAGCCCTGGTCGGGAGAGGTGCTGCCGGGAAGCGCTGCCGTGGTTTCAGCGCCATTAGGGCCGGTGTTGGCGGTGGTCCAGCCATCAGAGCCCCGCACCGATCGGTATGGGTCCCCTCCCAAGGAACCGGTGCCTTCACTCCCCGGTATCGCCCCTCCTTCGATTGCGAAAGAGAGTTTGTCTCCAGCAGGAGAGGCGAGTCGCGTGGTGAAGCGCGTCCCGAGGCCACCGATTCCAATGGGAGCCCGGCCGTTGGTGTCACCAGGGGTGACCAGCTCATAGGCTCGGCAATCGGGCAGGAGTGCCGAGAAGCCCGTACGCAGCGGGTCGTTCGGGCACGGTGGGAGGGGATTGCTCGGGTAAGTGGCGAAGCTGTCTTCGTCTTCGTCGTTGCCGAGTTTGTTGGTGGCAACCACCCGGAAGCGATAGGAGGTCCCGGGCTCCAGCCCTATAGCAGCAGCGGAGACATCCGTTCCCACTTTCCCAGCCAGCAATTGTCCTTCGCCTGCGACCTCAGCGCCCGCAAATGCTTCTGCTTCGAAGCTTGCTTGCATCGTGTACTCAAAGACATAGGTAGTTTCGAGATTGCAGGGGTTGATCGTGGCGCGCAGTTCAGCGTCATCCTCAGTGATTTCGGCAAAGGAGACGCTTTCTACGACCGGGGGGCATTCTATTTCCCTCGGCCCATATGCGAATACATGGCCTACCCCTCCCGGATGGGAAGGAACGAAGAGGTACCGACCATCTGGGTGAAGTGCCCCGTTGGGGCTGTTGATGCCGTTATCGACAGCAATCTGAGCCCCGGTGACGTTTTTGATCCCGTAGCTGATGGTGGAGACGTATTTGCCGCTCAACGTGTACTCATAGACCACGTTGGCCCCCAAGCCGTCGTAGATGAAGAAGTTGCCGGTTCCTTCGTCGGCCGCAACCGTCAAGTTATTTCCGAGTTCTCCTCCGCCGGGCGCCTGATCGATGGTCAGCAGGAGGGCGTGGGGGGAGTCAAGTTCGAACACCTTGACGGCATGCGAGGTACTCGCGTAAATCCTCCCGTGCGTCGCATCGACAGCGAGGCCGATGGCGTTGAAATTAGAGATCTCACCTTCACCAATCGTCGCATCGATCAATTTATTGCCTTCAGAAGCGGAACTGTACTCCTCTACATGGTCGGCGCGGTTGACGAACAAATGGTCGTCCAAGCGATTGATCGAGATCCCAGTGAGGAAAGCTCCGGAAGGAAGATCGATGACTAGCTCAGGGGGGTTGTCGTAAGCGATTTCCCCGAGGGCCGGGTTATAGATGGTGGGCTCATAGCGCACGATCTCCTGCACTGAGGCTGGCGCGGCGCGGAAGTTAAATACATAAAGATTCCCATCGCTATCGACGGCAAGGCTTTTCGGTCCATTCGGATCAACGATCTCGGTGATGAACTTCCCGCTGGAGTCAAAGATGTCGATGCGACCCTCAGCCCCGTCGGCGACATCCCGGCCGTAGCTGGCTACATAGATGTTCCCGTAGGAGTCCGTGGTGACGGCTCGAGGAGAGGAAAAGGGGCCGCTGGGCGGCTGGGGCCCATCCGGGCACCCAGGATCTTCCACCGTGTCAACGGTCGAGGTTGAGCAGTTTCCCGTCAACGATAGAACCGGATCAAAGACGTGGGTGTCCGCGGCAGCAGCCGTCGCAACTCCCGTGCTCGCGAGAGCACTGCAAGTCGCAAGGCACAGCAGCAGCCACTTTCCGATCCGTCCCATGGTCCCTCCCCTTAGTTTCCTATACCTGCCTGAACGCCATGTTAGAGGCATAGGGGCCGGTAACTGCCTGACTCGCAGAAGTTGTCACTCGAACAGAGTCCGCGTAGAAAGGTGCCTCAGTTCTCAGAGATGTAGAGCGGTCTAGGCGCCATGACTTCGTAGGATGCTGTCCAGCGCAGTTCGGCCGGACATATGAAGCCGCCCGAGATTCGCGGGAGGATGGTATTGATCGCAATCGTCGCGGGATTGCCGCCTTTCAGCGTCCCGAGATTGACCGCGGCACCGAAGCCGTAGGCGCAGGAACTACCGAAGATCCCGTTGATTGTCCATTCGGTTCTCTTGCCTGTAAGCGATCCACTGCCTTCCCCATGCTGCCCTGTGGCGTGATGAACTTCCAGTTCGCCAGTGTTGAGGGTTGTGGTGTGTTTAAGACAACCGGTCCAAGTCAGGGTGTGAATAGGCATCGAGACTGTTTCAGTGGTGCTACCTGTATTTGCGATTTTACCTTCAAGCATCGAGCCACTGCATTCCCACAGTAGTTCGCCACCGAACGTCTCATAGATGGCTGAACTGGTCAGGTTGAGTTTCAAAGACGACCCTGCTGCGTAGTCGTTGGACCCGGCGGCACAGCCGATTGTCGTGGTGGTTTTGCAAAAAACGGTTGCCGAGGCGGTGCCCGCGCCTACGAGCACGGTCAAAGCTGCGGTCACGGCGCCAAGTCCCAGCATCTTCAGATACTTCATTACTCCTCCTTGATCGCTCATCCCAATAGAATTGCGGCCGCTCCCAAGAGCGGCCGCAGGAGATCTAGGGCTAGGAAGCCGAAACGTAAAGCGGTTTCGGACTGGTGACTTCGTAGGAAGCTGTCCAGCGAGCTTCAGCCGGGCAGAGGAAGCCGCCCGAGATGCGCGGGACGATCGTGTTGATCGTGATCGTCGCGGGGCTGCCGCCAACAACCGTCCCCAGGTTGAGCCCTTCACCGGCGCCGTAGACGCAAGAGGTGCCGAAGATGCCGTTGATTGTCACCTGAACGCCTGTAGCTGTAAGTGTGCCATTATCGGAGTTAGCTTGATGGAGTTCAAAGTCCCCTACTGCAATGGTTGTAGTATGCTTTAGACAACCGCTCCATGAGATAATTACGAATACACCTTTAATTGTTTCTGCTGCGCCGCCTGTAGTTTCGGTTTTGCCTTCAAGGGTCGAACCGGTGCACTCATTGAGCGTTTCTCCGCCCAACGTCTCGAGGACGGCGGTTTTGGTCAGGCTGGCTTTTACCGTCGTGGCTTTTGCGTAGGCATTGCCACCAGCGTGACACCCGGTTGTCTGAGTGTTGACTTTGCAGAGGACGGTCGCCGAGGCGGTGCTCGCGCCGACGAACGCCATCAGGGCCGCAGCCGCAACGGCGGCGAGGCCCAGCATCTTGATGTACTTCATATCAATCCCTCCCTTGAGATGAGAAAGAACTGCGACCACGCAAGGTGGCCGCAGTTCCAGAGTTGTACTTGCCGAGAGAGCTAGTTCTCAGCGATGTACAGCGGTTTCGGGCTGGTGAGTTCGTAGGAAGCTGTCCAGCGAGCTTCAGCCGGGCAGAGGAAGCCGCCCGAGATGCGCGGGACGATCGTGTTGATCGCGATCGTCGCGGGGCTGCCGCCAACAACCGTCCCCAGGTTGAGCCCTTCACCGGCGCCGTAGACGCAAGAGGTGCCGAAGATGCCGTTGATTGTCACTTCGGTGCCACTGGCTGTAAGGGTACCGTTGTCTTTTTCGCTGTAATGAATTACAAGTTTACCGGTGCTGAGGGTTGTAGTGTGCTTTTCACAGCCGGACCAACTCAGCGTGAGGATTTTACCTTCGACTGTTTCTGCTGCGCCACCTGTAGTTTCGGTTTTGCCTTCGAGGGTCGAGCCGGTGCATTTATTGAGAACTTCACCGCCAACCGTCTCCAAGATAGCCGTTGCGGTCAGGTTGCCTTTGATCGTCGTGCCTTTTGCGTAGGCATTGCCACCAACATGACAACCGGTTGTTGCAGTGTTGACTTTGCAGAGGACGGTCGCCGAGGCGGTGCTCGCGCCGACGAATGCCATCAGGGCCGCAGCCGCAACGGCGGCGAGGCCCAGCATCTTGATGTACTTCATTTGAATAACTCCTCCTTGTTGATTTCCGGATTCGCTCAGAAAGGGCGAACCGGTCGGAGGACTTCTAGCCAGTAGAGAACCCGCGTGTCAATCATCATGCGGGCGGTGTCACCCCTAAAAAACCGAGATGTTTAGGTACTTATGCAGGTCTTTTCCAATATGGCCTGCAAACATGCGGTTTTGTTGAATGCGGTGACAAATGTCACCCGAAAGCGGGTGTCACCTGCCGCGGCGGCCGAAGCTGTGGCCGGCGGGGACCACAGAGCGGAGTTCGGCGACGGCGAGCTCGCGGGGTTTGCGGGGCTCCGACGGGGGTGCGGGAGCCGCGGGATCGGCCGTTTTGGCGCGTTCCAGCGGCGCGAGGTGGCTGACGACGACGTTGACGGTGCCGTCACGGCGCTCGAGGCGGCCGCGGGCGCGGAGGAGGGGTGAGGTCCGGACCAGGGGACGGTGGCGCTCGTAGACGGGCGGGGGGACGACGAGGTTGAGGGAGCCGCGCTCGTCCTCGAGGAGCATGAAGGTGATGCCGTTGGCGGTCTCGGGGCGCTGGCGGGCGGTGACCATGCCGGCGACCTCGACGGTGGCGCCGTCCTCGACGTCCTGGAGGTTGGAGCTGGGAACGATCTTGGGGTCGAGGCCGGGGCGGAGCAGCTTCATCGGGTGCTTCTCGACCGTCATCCCGGTCGAGCGGTAGTCGGCGATCAGCTTGCCCCACTCCCCCAGCGGCTCCAGCTCAGGCGGCTTGGGGGGCTCCATCGGCAGCGCCAGCTGGGTCGCTTTGCCGCTGCCCCGCCCGGCGCCGGTGACGCCGACGCTCCAGAGCGCCTCGCGGCGCTCGCCTTCGGTGCCGGCGCGGAGGCCGTCCAGCGCCCCCGCCCAGGCAAGGCGTTCGAGGCTCGGCAGCCCCGCCCCCGAGCGGGATGCCAGTTCGGCGATCCCCTCGTACGGCCCGCCGCGCTCGCGCTCGGCGACCAGCGCCTCCATCTCCTCCTTCTTCACGCCCTTGACGTAGCCGAGGCCGACCCGCACCTGCAGCCCGCCCCGCACCTCCTCTTCCTCCAGCGGCGTTTCGACGTGACACAGCACCCGGCTGCGGTTGACGTCGACCGGCGCCACCCGAATCCCCCGCCGCTGCGCCTCGTGGACCAGCGAGTCCGGCGGGTAGAAGCCCATCGGCTGCTCGTTCAGCAGCGAGCAGAGGAACTCCGGGCCGTAGTGGACCCGCAGCCAGGCCGACTGGTAGGCGAGCAGGCCGAAGGCGGCCGAGTGCGCCTTCGGGAAGCCGTAGCCGGAGAAGCCTTTGACCTGGTCCCAGACCCGCTCGGCCACCTCCTCGGGGACGCCGTTGTCGATCGCGCCGGCGAGGAAGCGGCGGCGGTGCTCTTCCATCGCCTCCTCGGAGCGCTTGCGGCTCATCGCCCGCCGCAGCCCCTCCGCTTCGGAGGAGCTGAAGCCCGACAGCGCCATCGCCGTTTCGATCACCTGCTCCTGGAAGACGATCGTCCCCAGCGTCTCCTCCAACACCGGCTCCAGCAGCGGGTGCGGGTAGGGCACCTTGTAGCCCGGGTCCTCGCGGAGGAGCTTGCGCCTCTCTATATAGGGGTGGATGGCGCCGCCCTGGATCGGCCCCGGCCGCACCAGCGCCACCTGGACGATCAGGTCATCGAGGTCGCGCGGCTGGGTGCGCGGCAGCATCTGCATCTGCGCCCGGCTCTCGATCTGGAAGACGCCGGTGGTGTCGGCAGCGCGGATCGATTCGAAGGTCTCGCCGTCGTCGAGCGGGATCCGCGAGAGGTCGAGCCGCTCGCCGCGGGCGCGGCCGATCTCCTCGACGCAGCGCTCGACCGCCGAGAGCATCCCCAGCCCCAGCAGGTCGATCTTGAGGAAGCCGGCGTCGGCGCAGGAGTCCTTGTCCCACTGCACCGTCTGCCGCCCCGCCATCGCCGCCGGCACGACCGGGCAGACGTCGATCAGCGGCCGGGTGGAGATCACCATCCCGCCCGAGTGCTGGGTCACGTGGCGGGGCAGGTTCCACGCGTCGCGGCACAGCCCGACTAGCGCCCGCCAGCGCGGCGAGGCGGCGCACGACCGCCACATCATCACCGAGGCGCCGAACGTCATGTGGGCGATCGATGCCACCCAGATCACCACCGTCCAGGACGGCAAGGTCTGGCT
>JALZHV010000377.1 GCA_030860625.1 Actinomycetota bacterium | reverse complement strand
GATGAAGCCTTTGAGGGCGAGCAGCGGCCCGACCGGGAACAGCGCCGCCAGCGCCTTCTCGTTGGAGCGGAGCTGGGAGCGGAAGTCGGCGCATTCCTCGCACTCGCGCACGTGGCGGCGGACCGGGGCGGAGGCCTTGCGCAGGCCCTCGGCCGCTTCGGAGAGCTCGATCCGGACCTCGCCGCAGGTCAGCAGGCGCGCCTGGCTCGCCTCGGTGAGGGAGATTCGCGCCCGCACCAGCAGCGACTTGACCGACGGCACCGTGGTCTCCATCGCGGCGGCGATTTCCTCGTAGGAGAGGGCGTCCATCTCGCGCAGCAGCAGGGCGGCGCGCTGGGTCTCGGGAAGTTTGTTGACGTCGCTGAGGAGCTGGCGGAACTCCTCGCGGTTGTGGACGCGCTCGGCGGTCGAGGCGGCGTCGACCTCGGGGACCATGTCCATCGATTCCTGCGCATCGGCCTTCGGCTTGCGCAGGTAGTTGAGGCAGCGGTTGCGGGCGATCCGGTAGAGCCAGGGGCGCAGGTTGATCTCGCGCTCGTCGGCCATCATCGCTTTGTAGGCGTTGACGAAGACCTCCTGCAGGACGTCTTCGGCGTCCTCGGTCGAGCCGAGCATCTGGCGGCAGAAGCCGAGCAGGCGGCCCTGGTAGCGCTCGACGATCATCTCGAAGGCGCCCGGGTTGCCGCTGCGGGCCATCGCGATCAGTTTCTCGTCGCCCTGCAGCTTGAGCAGGGGGGAGCGGCGAGCCAAAAGGCCGCGACGACTGGCATGAGTTAGGGCTGAAGCCTCCAAAGATCTCTCCCGCGGAAGGACGGTTCCTGGGTCTAAGACACGCTAACAGGGGCGGAGTTGCGCTCCTAGAACATTTATTGCCGTTTTAGGCACCCGAAAACGTGCAGCAGCAGGAGAAAAGACTCCGCATGTACCGCTCGGCGGGAGCCGGGCGGGGATCGAGGGGGGAGAAATCGGCCTCCTCAGCCCTTATGTCTCTATGCCCGGCGCGCGCATCCCCTCTCAGGTCTCGAACGAGGCGGTCCAAAAAGCGGTCCTCGACCTCCTCCTCGACCACCACCCGACGCTGCTGACCCACGCCGAGCTGGCCCGCGAGATGATCGGCGACTCGAACAGCTTCCTCGAGCGCGACGAAGTCGCCAACGCCGTCCGCGCCCTGCAAGGCGCCGGCCTCCTCCACAAGCACCGCTTCCTCATCCCCACCCGCGCCGCCCTCCACTTCGCGATGCTGGCGCAGGGCTGAGGGGGGAGCGGTTCGTGACCGTCTTTGCATGCCAAGCCGACGCCGGTGCGTATAACGATCGTGGGCGGGGGAGCATCCATGATGCTGATCGCCGGCTTGATCCTCTGGTTCTTCTTCCGCGCCGACGACGACGGCGGGTAGTCCCCTATAATGAAACCTTATGTCTGAGTTGAGGAAACGAGCGGAGCGTCTAAGCGACCGCGCGGTGGTCGTCATCGTGCTCGCCTTGACTCTCGTGTCCTGGGTTGGTCTCGTGGTCCTCTTCTCCAGCCTCACGGGCAGCTTCCTGGCAGGCACGACGCTCTTGATGGTGCTTGCTTGGGCAGCGAACTTCATCGTCCGCGCTCGTATTCACTGAGCGTTCCACCAGCAGACCTAAGATGCAGCTAGTGCCCGGGGCGGGACTCGAACCCGCAAGCCCCATCAGGGGCGGCGGCTTTTAAGGCCGCTGCTTTTGCCAGTTTCGCCACCCGGGCCAGGCGATGGTAACCCGGCATGGCTTCTCAGCCAATAATCTGCGCGCATGGCCGAGCACGGTGGCAAGCTGGTCGCACAGGCGCTGAAGTCGCGAGGGGTGGGGCACCTCTTCACCCTCTCGGGCGGGCACCTCTTCTCGATCTACGACGGCTGCAAAGCCGAGGGGATCGAGCTCGTCGACGTGCGGCACGAGCAGACCGCCGCTTTCGCCGCCGAGGGGATCGCGAAGGCGACCCGCGGGGTGGGGGTCGCGGCGCTGACCGCCGGCCCCGGCGTCACCAACGGGATGAGCGCGATCGCCGGCGCCCAGGCCAACTACTCGCCGATCTGCGTCCTCGGCGGCCGCGCCCCGGAGCTGCGCTGGGGCTCGGGCTCGCTGCAGGAGATCGACCACCTGCCCTTCGTCTCGCCGCTGGTCAAGTCGGCCGAGACGGTCAAGGACCCGGCCCAGATCGCGCCGGTCACCGCCGCCGCCTTGGACCGGGCGCTGGCCGCGCCGAGCGGGCCGACCTTCGTCGACTATCCGCTCGACGTCGTCTTCACCGAGGCCGAGCTGGAGCTGCCGCCGGCGCCGGGGGCCGCGGAGGCCCAGCCCGCCGAGGGAGTCGAGGAG
>JALZHV010000376.1 GCA_030860625.1 Actinomycetota bacterium | reverse complement strand
GTGCGGCTCGGCGAACGGCGCCGGGCGGTCGCCGGCGAACTCTCCGGCCCCCTCGGTCAAGTAAATGCGGGCAGATTCGAAGAGGGCGAGGCTGCCGGCGCCGCGGGCGACGTTGCGGGCGGCGATGTCGAGCAGGGAGCCGAGCAGGGTCGTCCGCATCGCCGACTGGTCCTCGGAGAGCGGATTGGCGAGCGTCACCGCGGTCGCCCGCGGGTCCTCGCTCGGGATCCGCAGCCGCTCGGCCTCGCCGGGGTCGGTGAAGCTCCAGCCGACGATCTGGTCGAAGCCGAGATCGCGGAGGGCGTCCTCAGCGCGGCGGCGCAAGCGCTGCTCACGACTGAGGCCGCCGACGGCGCCGCCGACCGACGGCAGCGTCGTCGGCAGGTGCTCGTCGATGCCGTGGACCCGCGCCACCTCCTCGATCAGGTCGACCTCGCGGGTGACGTCGTAGTGGCGGTCGGGCGGGACCGTGACCTCGAGGTCCTCACCGTCGGCCTCAACCGCGAAGCCGAGCCGCTCCAGGTAGGTCTGTTGGTCAGCCTGGGAGATCGTCATCCCCAGCAGGCCCTCGACCCGGCTGGCCCGCAGCCGCAGCCGACGCGGCTCCGGCGCCTCGGCGGCGACGTCGATCGTTCCCGGCACCAGCTTCGCGCCGCAGAGCTCGACCATCAGCCGCGAAGCGATCCGCTGCACGCGCAGGCAGAGCTCCGGGTGCAGCTGCTTCTCGAACCGCGACGAGGCCTCCGACCGCAGGCCCAGCTTCCGCGAGCTGCTGAGGATGTTGGTCCCGTTCCAGTTCGCGACCTCGAGCAGGACGCGGGTCGTCCCCTCGGAGACCTCGGAGCGCTGGCCGCCCATGATCCCGGCGATGCCCGAAGGCCCTTCGCGGTCGCAGACGAGGACGGTCTCGGCGTCGAAGGTCCGCTCGACCCCGTCGAGGGTGGTCATCTTCTCCCCCTCGGCCGCGGCGCGGACGATCAGCTCGCCGCCGGGCACCTTGTCGAGGTCGAAGGCATGCAGGGGCTGCGCGGTCAGGAGCATCACGTAGTTGGTGATGTCGACGACGTTGTTGATCGGCCGCTGGCCGGCCGCCGAGAGCCGCGCCTGTAGCCAGAGCGGCGAGGGGCCGATCTCGACGTCGGTGAAGACGCGGGCAGTGAAGCGCGGGCAGAGCTCGGGGACCTCGACCGTGACCGAGGCGTAGTCGGAGACCTCCCCCTCTCCCTCGGCCGGAGCGTCCTCGGCCCAGGGGTCGGCGGCGAGCGGGGCGCCGGTGATCGCGTGCACCTCGCGGGCGACGCCGAAGACGCCGAAGCAGTCGACCCGGTTCGGGGTCACCTCGATCTCCAACACCGGCTCGCCCAGCGGCAACACCTCGCCCAGCGGCGTGCCGGCGGCGAAGCTGTTGTCCAGCTCCATGATCCCGTCGTGGTCGTCGCCCAGCTCGAGCTCGTCGGCGGCGAGGATCATCCCTTCGGAGGGGAGCCCCCGCAGCTTCGCCTTGCGCAGCTTCATCCCGTTCGGCATCGTCGCGCCCGGCAGGGCGACGGCGACGGTTTGGCCGGTGGCGACGTTCGGGGCGCCGCAGACGATCGGCCGCTCGCCGTCGCCGGTGTCGACGATGCAGGCGCTGAGCCGGTCGGCCTTCGGGTGCTTCTCGCACTTGACGACCTTGCCGACGACGAAGCCCTCGGCCGAGGCCGGCCCGATCGTCTCCAGCCGCTCGACCTCGGTCCCGGTCATCACCAGGCGGTCGGCCAGCGCCGCCGGGTCCATTCCCGGGTCGCAGTACTCGCTCAGCCAGCTGTACGGGACTCTCATGCGAACTGCTCCAGCATCCGCACGTCGTTGTCGAAGAAGCGCCGCAGGTCGGGGACGCCGTGGCGCAGCATCGCCACCCGCTCGACCCCGATCCCGAAGGCGAAGCCCTGCACCCGCTCGGCGTCGTAGCCGTGCTCCTCGACGAAGCCGAGCACGTTGGGGTCGACCATCCCGGCGCCGAGGATCTCGATCCAGCCCTGGCCCTTGCAGAGGTTGCAGCGCTCGCCGTCGGCCAGCGCCCCGGTGCCGCCGCACTGGAAGCAGGAGACATCGACCTCGACGCTGGGCTCGGTGAAGGGGAAGAAGTGCGGCCGCAGGCGCAGCTCCCGCTCGCCGCCGAAGATCGCCCGGCACATCGCCAGGAGCGTCCCCTGCAGGTCGGCGAGGGTGATCCCCTCGGCGATCGCCAGGCCCTCCATCTGGTGGAACATCGGGCTGTGGGTGGCGTCGGAGTCGCGCCGGTAGACCTTGCCGGGGACGACGACGAAGATCGGCGGCGGCTGCGTCTCCATCGAGCGCACCTGCAT
>JALZHV010000076.1:2363-7055 GCA_030860625.1 Actinomycetota bacterium | reverse complement strand
ACGCAGGCGCGGCCGGCGAGGCCGAGGTCCATCAGGACTCCTCCAGCCGCTCGCTGACGTTGACGTGCGCTTCGCCGGCGAGGACCTTGTGGACGGGGCACTTGGTCGCGATCACGAGCAGCCGACGGCGCTGCTCCTCGTCGAGCTCGGTGGGCAGCTTGATCCCGACCTCGAACCTGTTCGGGACCGGCCCGTCGTAGTCCATCTCGACGTCGACCTCGACGGCGCCGAGGTCCCAGCCTTTGCGCTTGGCGTACATCTCGACCGTGATCGCGATGCAGCCGGCGAGGCTGGCGCCGAGCAGCTGGGTGGGGCGGGGACCGGTGTCGGCGCCGTCTTTCTCCGGCGGCTCGTCGACCCGCAGCCGATGCCCCTCGAGCTCGACGTCGTGGGCGTAGCCGTCATCGACGCGGCGGGCGACGATCCGCACGTCAGCCCTTGCCGCGCCCCTCGAACAGGGCGGGGTCGTCGACGTCGGCGTAGCGGGCGAGCGCGTAGATCGCGTCGGAGGCGCGGTTGATGAAGTGGATGACGGTCTCTGAGGCGAGCTCGCCGGCTTCGTTTAGTTCGGAGATGCGGCGCTCGGCGCGGCGGACCGTCGTGCGGGCGACGTCGAGCTGGGCGGAGAGCTGGTTGCCGCCGGGGATGACGAACTTCGGCGGCAGCTCGACCCGCGCCATGTAGCGGTCGATCAGCCCCTCCAGCTCGGTGACCATCTCCTCGGTGACGCGGCTGATGCCGTCTTCGAGCCGGCCGGCCGCCTCCGGCGCGGTCGCCAGCTCGGCCCCGGCGACGAAGATGTCGTTCTGGAGGCGGAGGATGTCGGCGGCGAGCTCCTCCTCGCCGGGGCCGCAGAGGGCGCGGGCGAGGCCGAGCTGCGAGCAGGTCTCGTCGAGGGTGCCGTAGGCGTCGGTGCGGCCGTGGTGCTTGGGGACGCGACCGCCGTACCAGAGCGAGGTGGTCCCGTCGTCGCCCTTCTTGGTGTAGATCTTGACCACGCTCAGCGCACCGGGTTGAAGGCGAAGCCGGTCATCACCTTGGGGTAGAAGAAGGTCGACTTCGGCGGCATCACCGTGTCGGTGTTGCAGATGTCCTTCACCTGCTCGACCGGGACCCCGCGCTGGATGAAGGCGACGTCGAAGCCGCCCTCGTCGACCATTGCCAAGGCGTCCGTGACGCTCTTCGCGTACTCAAGGCCGTTGCGCTCGTCGATGTCGTGGTCGCTCATCCCCGCCAGGCCCTTGAGGACGAGCGTCTCGAGGATCGCCGAGTCGAGCCGGCGGTAGGCCTCCGGTTTGCCCTCGAGCCGACGATCGACCTCGGCGACGTCCTTCAGCCGCAGCCGGAAAGCGCGCTTGTGGAAGGAGTCGTAGAAGCCGAAGACGCCGACGCCGTCCTCGCCGGCCGGGTCGATCCCCTCGCGGCTGACCTCCTCGACGTCGAAGAGCTCGCGCAGTCCCTGGCCGAGGCGCTGCTGGCGCTCGGGGTCGTCAGCGAAGCCTGAGAGGAGGCGGTGGGTGGGGAAGACGGTGAGGCCGGGGTCGTCGAGGCCGGTCAGCGACATCAGCGTGTAGTTGTGCAGGCCCTCGCCGCCGACCTCGTCGCGGAAGGTGCGCGCGGTCTCGTAGCGGTGGTGGCCATCGGCGATCAGCAGCTGGGCGCCGGCGAGGCACTCGGTGAAGGCGCTGAGCACGGCCGGGTCGGTCACCTGCCAGAGCCGGTTGACGGTGCCGCTCTCGTCGGTCGCCTCGCCCCAGGGCTCGTCGGACAGCGCCGGCTCGATCAGCGGCCAGGCGTCCTCGGTGCTGAGCGAGAAGATCGGCGAGAGGTTGTAGCCCGTGGCGCGGGTCAGCTCGAGCCGGTCGAGCAGCGGCCCGGGGTGGGTGCGCTCGTGGGGGCGGACGGTGCCGCTCTCGTAGTCCTCGACCCGGACCCGGGCGAGGATGCCGTGGCGGCTGTAGCTGTTGCCGTCGGGGGCGACGTAGTCCTGGGTCAGCGCCCAGATCGAGGGCTCCTCGTCCTGGACGAGCGCCCCGTCGGCGCGCCAAGACTCGATCCGCGCCGCCGCCTCGGCGTAGGGGTCGCCGCTCGGTTCGTAATCCGGGTCGGCGGGGTCGAACGGTTTCGGCAGGTCGATCGCGACCGCGTTGTAGGGCGAGCGCTCCAGCAGCGCCTTGCGTCCCGCCGCGTCGATTACGTCATAAGGCGGCGCGGCGACCGCGTCGAGCGATCCGACCTTCCCGAGGTCGTAGTGCAGCGCCTTGAAAGGAAGCACCTCCGCCATCGCCCCCAGAACCTACACTTGCCTCAGTCGGGGTGTGGCGCAGCCTGGTAGCGCGCCGCCTTTGGGTGGCGGAGGTCCCCGGTTCGAATCCGGGCACCCCGATGAAGATGCAGCGTCTTGCAATCGAGCCGAACGCTCAGGGGGGCTCCCTATGATCGACCGGTGAAAGGAGAAGAGGCCAAGGAAAAGCCGGAGGCTCAAGGTCAGCGATTCGAGGAAACCCTTGCAGAGCTGTTCACCCGCCTCATCAGGGATGACCTGGGTCTGACTCTTATAGATCTGATCAGTCAATCCCGTGGTTCGCAGGGCGGCCGTGACCTGCAGGTCAGATGGGAAAGTGCGAGCGGCAAGATCCGCTTTTGGCATTTCGAGTGCAAGAGCCACGCCAAGGGCGTGATCCCGCTCAAGGAGGTCAGCGACAAGTTGTTGCAGGAGGCGCTGTCGCCGCATGACATCGATGTCTGGTGTCTTGCCTGTGCCGCCGCGGAGCCCGCGAATGGATTCGACGACCTCATCAACGCTGCGCCGCAGGCCTTGGCTCTCGACTTCGCGCTTACCGCAATCTCTCCATCTCGCGAGGGTCTTAAATGGCTCTACGCCTGCCATCCAGACCTCTACTGGCGTCAGTACGGATGCGCCCCGTCGCAACTAACGCCGCGCGAGCGCGAGCATTGTATCGAGCGGTGTGGCCAATGGCTCGAGGAATGGTCGGAGAAACGCCCACGCGGTGGCCCGTCCGGTTGGACGCGGGTGACTCCCTCCCGGGTAGGTTCGGTTCCTGACCTGCCCCGCGAGGCGCGAGCCTATCTGCGAGGGCTCACGGTGACCTGTCCTTGGCCAGCCGTGGTCCATGACTGGGCGGTACCTCGGCGTGAGATCGAGACGAGTCTCTTTGCGCTGGTGGAAGAGATGGAACCCGGACTTGACTACGAGTGGCTGATCAGCGCCGGGGGGGAGGGAAAGTCGACTTTGTTGCGTCGGCTCGCCTGGCGAGTTGCCAACGACCAGCCGGAGATAACGGTTCTGTGGGCTGACGAGGAGAGGCCCGCCGCCGTAGCCGTCGACTGGCTGGAGAGGCTCCCGGCGGGCAGCCGGGTCTTGCTCTGCGTCGATGGCACGACTGAGTTCTCCGGTCTCCGCGACGGCTTGAACGCCTCGGGTCGGCTTGCGGAGCGGAACATAGGCGTTCTCGTGGTTATGGCCGATCGGGGAACGCTCTGGCGGAATCGCCGGTTGCAGCAGAGATTTCCCTCTCGGGCTCGAAAGCCACCCCTGACGCTTCCTCCGCTCTCGAGCGCAGAGCGCGAAGAGCTGCTCGTAAGGCTGGAAAGCCGAGGCTTGCTGCTGGAGGCGGCTCGACCGCGGGCCATCGAATTGCTGGCCAAGGCTGCGGCCGGTGCCGGCGCTGACAGGCGCCGCGGCAAGTGGGACAAGTCATGGCTTGTTCCCACGGTGCTCGAAGTGGTGGATCCACATCACCGTCCGTTCAAGAAGATTCTGCTCAGTGTTCTCGAGGAGCTGGACGACATGGGAGAGGTCGAGGCCTTGCTGCTGATGTTGGCGGCCTCTCTGCTTCATGCCGCTGGTCAAGGTCTTCCGCGTGACATCGCTGAGCGCCTCACCGGATCGGACAGCCAATTGATCAGAGCGAGCAACATCCTTGACCAGGAGCTCGAGAACAGGCTTGACATGAAGACGAATGCCGCCACGGATTCAGGCCTCCGATATGTGACGCACGGAGCTGCGGTGAGTGACGGCTTCGTTCGCGTTGCCGCCGAAGATTCACATCTCAGGCGACACCTTCACGCCATCTGCAGGCGACTTCCACAGTTGATGAAGCTGGAGTACACCGAGTTGGCTGCGCTTCGGGAAGACCGCTTCGAGCTTCTTGACCTGACGGCTCGATACCTCATGGAGCTGCGCAAGGATCCGGAGCTAGCCGTCCCGCTGCTCGAGTCCTGGGTTGAGCTGGCTCCGATCGCCTTTCCTACTTTTGATCGTCTCGGGAACGCGTATTCGCTCTGGTTGCGGAAGATGTTGGAACACGGTGAGATGGAAGCGGCTGAGCTTCTCAACCTTGTCACGCGGAGTCGCGCTTCATTCGAAAGATCCCTGATAGTGGCGAGGGATGTTCTCACGAGGGCGATGATCCCGGGACCGTACCGTGACTTCGACCTGGGAAAGCACGAAAGGATCACCTACAACTCCTGGGCGGTCCTGGAACTGGCCGTCGGATCCAATAATCGCCCTCCCCTCGGCAGTGAAGACAACCTGCTTCGTGCCGTGTTCCTCACCCTGTTAAGCATGGAAGGCGGAGACACCCATCAGACGACGGTGTCAACCGGCCTTCTCGCCAAAGCTCTGGTTAGGCTTGGGCAGTTTGAGCCTGCCGCCGCGGTCCTGTCCTA
>JALZHV010000076.1:0-2353 GCA_030860625.1 Actinomycetota bacterium | reverse complement strand
CTACTGTGCCTCCCTCCCCGACGCGAAAAGAAGTCTCATATCGGAGTTGCAGATCAGCCTCCGTGGCGCCGACGTAGATGTTCCGAAGGCAAGCCCCGAGGCTTTGGTCGCTGCTATCGACGAAGTGGTCGAAAAGGTGCTTCTTCCCAACCGGGCTGCCCTGGAGGCAATTCCGCGGGCGCAGGCACTGCTGGTCGAAACCCTGAACCGGCTTTCAATGGAATGGCGCATCGAGATCAAGGCATTAAGGCTGCTCTGTTCCTAGCTAGTTGGCGCTTTCGGCTGGGGGTGACTGCTCGGAACGCCGATTTTCCGGTTGATGATCCTCGGCCTCCGGGTAGGGGCTCTGCAGACGTCACCCGAAGGAGGCTGTAAATGGAGAGTTGGAACCTGAAAACGGTCGAGGTGGAGCCGCATCAGCCGCGGATCCTCGCTTCGGCGGACGATGCGCGGACGATCCTGCTGCAACTGCCCGACGGCGAGGAGCTGCAGGAGCACGAGGTGCACGAGCGGGCTCGCGTGATCGTCATCGACGGTGACGTCGACGTCGCGACGCCGGAGGGGGACGCCGCCAACGCCGGCCCGGGCCACCTCTTCGAGTTCGCCCCTGGGGAGCGGCGGACGATCACCGCCCGTTCCGACGCGCGCCTGCTGATGGTCCTCTCGCCCTGGCCCGGTGACGGTCACCCCGGCGCGATGACGCTCGAGGAGAAGTCCGAAGCGCGGGAGAAAGCCGCCGAACACAACTCCGGCTGAGCGCACGTCTCGCGGGGCGCCGGCTACCAGACGACCAGCGAGCGCGACTTGTCGTGCTCGCGGATCAAGCGGTCCTTCGTGACCAGCTTCGTGCCGTGCTCGATCGCGGTCGCGTAGATGAGACGATCGGCGGGATTGCGAGGAAACGAGTCCGGCAGGGTCACAGCAGTGTCGGCAATCGCCGCATTGAAGCCAACCGTCCGCACCTGAGCGGTGAGTTCTTCCAGCCAAGAGCGGATCGGGACGTTGAGGGTTATGCGCCCCCGTCTTGCCATCCATGCAAGCTCGTACCAGGAGATTGCTGCGAGAAGTAGTTCGTCAGCGGCCTCCAGCGCTTGGCGCGCCGGCTCGCTGATGCGCTCCGGTTCCGACGACCACCAGTGGATGACGTGAGTGTCGAGCAGAACCCCGCTCATCTAGGTGACGTTCCAATCCTCGTCAGTGGAGAAAAGTTCCTCCTCGTTCTCGACGGCCGTCGTTGCGCGTCCGGCGAATAGGCCCTTGAGCGAGTGGGCGCGCCTCCCGGCAGGAGGGACCAGTCGCGCGACCGGTCGGCCGTGCCGGGTGATCTCGATCTCCTCGCCGGCGGCGACCTCGTCGAGGAGGCGCAGGATGTTGGCCTTGGCGGCGGTGGCAGTCACGGTTTTAGGCATATGGCCATTTTAATGGCCATACGGTCGGAGGTGGCGGTTGTTTTTGCTCATCTCCTTGCAAAGGGCTCAGGACGTCAAGTTCTCCCCCCTCATCGCCGAAACTGGTCAGAGCGCATGAACGAGGTTTTCGGAAATCAGGCAGAGGACCCGACGGCGGCGTCGGCGCGGCGGCGGGTCGAGCGGGCGGTCTTCGAGACCGACCGCCAGCGCGTCGTCGGCGACCTCACGCTTCCCCACGCCGGCTACCAGAGCCGGTTCTCCGACTCCCTCAACCGCGGCGACTTCGAGTTCGTGCCGCTGACCAACGCCGAAGTCACCTCGTTCGAGGACGGACAGGTGAAATCGGTGCCGTTCCTGGTCCTCTCCAAGCGCCAGATCCGGATCGCCTACCCGGTCGAGCAGTAGCCGCGGCGATCGACTAGGGTGCCGCGCCCTTGTCCCTGCAAACGAACAAAGAACTCGTGCGTAGGTTCTACCGCGAGGCGATCAACGAGCGCGATTCAGCCGCCTGCGAGCGCCTGCTGACCGAGGACTTCGTCCACAACGGCGAGCCGCGGGGCCGCCGCGGCCAGCGCCACGCGGTGGACTACTTCCTCAACGCCTTCCCCGACCTCGACCACGAGATCGAGCTGCTGGTCGCCGAGGGGGACCTGGTCGCCGCCCACCAGCGCTGGCGCGGCACCCACGAAGGCGAGTTCCTCGGCGTGCTGGAGACAGGCAAGGCGGTCGAGTTCACCTCGACCGCCGTCTTGCGCCTGCGCGACGGGCTGATCGCCCAAGCCTGGGACGAGGTCGACATCGCCGGCCTCTTGACCCAGCTGCGCTCCTAGCCGAGGGTGACGTTCACCTTCGTCCCCGGCGGCAGCTCCTTGCCGGCGGCCGGGACCTGCGAGGCGATCGTGCCGGCGCCGCGCACGTTGCCGAGCCGGCAGTCCACGCTGGCA
>JALZHV010000375.1 GCA_030860625.1 Actinomycetota bacterium | reverse complement strand
GCCCGACCGCGTGCTCGCCGGGGCCGCGTCGCTGGACGAGCTGGCGACGGGGCTGGGGACGAAGCCCTTCTTCGCCCACGACGCCAAGTCCCTGGGGGGCGGGGAGGGAGTGGGCGGCAACCGCCGCGGCCTGCTCGCCGCCGCCGCGCGGGCCGGGATCGAGCCCCGCCTCGAGCACGACACGATGATCGCCGCCTACCTCCTGGAGCCGCAGCGGCGCACCTACGACCTCGTCGAGCTTGCCGCCGATGCCGGGATCGGCCTCGCCGAGGGGGCCGCCGCCGAGAAGCCGGAGGAGGACGACGGCCAGCTGGCGCTGGGCGAGGAGCTGGAGGCGGGGCTCGACCCGGCCGAGGAAGCGCAGCTGGTCGCCGCCCTGGCCGCGGTGCAGGCGCCGCGGATCGAGGAGCTGGGGCTGGAGCAGCTGCTGCGCGAGGTAGAGCTGCCGCTGGTCGGGGTGCTCGCGGCGATGGAACGCGAGGGGCTGAAGCTCGACGCCGAGCGCCTCGCCAGGGTCGGCGCCGGCTTCGGCGAGCGGATCGAGACGCTCGAAAACGAGATCTTCGAACTCGCCGACGAGGAGTTCACGATCGGCTCGCCGCAGCAGGTCGGCCGCATCCTCTTCGAGAAGCTCGGCCTCACCCGCAAGCGCCGCGGCAAGACCGGCTTCTCAACCGACGCCCGCGTCCTCGCCCAGATCCGCGACGAGCACGAGATCGTCCCCAAGATCGAGTCCTGGCGCGAGCTCTCGAAGCTGAAGAGCACCTACCTCGACTCGCTGCCGGACCTGATCGACCCCGAGACCGGACGCGTCCACACCACCTTCAACCAGGCCTCGACCACGACCGGCCGCCTCTCCAGCACCAACCCGAACCTGCAGAACATCCCGATCCGCACCGAGATCGGCCGCCCGGTGCGCGAATGCTTCGTCGCCGAGGAGGGGAACCGGCTCCTCTCCTGCGACTACAGCCAGGTCGAGCTCCGCGTCCTCGCCCACGTCGCTGACGAGGAGGTGCTGAAGGAGGTCTTCCGCGAAGGCGAAGACGTCCACTCGGCCACCGCCGCCGAGGTCTTCGAGATCGGCCGCGACGAGGTCAGCGTCGACCAGCGCTCGAAAGCGAAAATGGTCAACTTCGGAATCGTCTACGGGCTGACCGGGTTCGGCCTCGCCGACCGCCTCAACATCCCGCGCAAGGAGGGCGACGAATTCGTCGCGCGCTACCTGGAGCGCTTCCCCGCCGTCCGCGCCTTCCGCGAGGAGGTGATCGAACGGGCCAAGGAGGAGGGGTACGTGACGACGCTGATGGGCCGCCGCCGGCCGATCCCGGAGCTGCGCTCGGGCAACCCGAACACGCGCCGGCTCGGCGAACGGCTCGCCGTCAACACCGTGATCCAGGGCACCGCCGCCGACATCATCAAGGTGGCGATGGTGCGCTGCTGGCGGGCGTTGCGGGAGAAGGGCTGGCAGACCCGCCTGGTGCTCCAGATCCACGACGAGCTCCTGTTCGAGGGGCCGCCGGAGGAGATGGAGGCGGCGGGGGAGCTGGCGCGGCGCGAGATGACGGATGCCTACCCGCTCGACCCGCCGCTCGAGGTCGACGTCGGGGTCGGGACCGACTGGCTGAACGCCAAGTAGGGCGCTCAGTCGTCGTCGAAGTCGTCCTCGCCGGAGCCCGAGCCGCTGCTGTCGGAGCCCGAGCTGCCGCTGCCCGAGTTGTCTTCGTCGAATTCGGGTTCGACCGTGGGCACGGGGGCGGGGGCGGGCGCCGTTTCCACCTCGTCGCCGGAGCCGCTGCCGCTGCTGTCCGAGCCTGAGTCGTCGTCGAAGTCCTCGCCGGAGCCGGAGCCGCTCGATCCGCTGCCGCTCCCGCTGCTGCCGCTCGACCCTCCAGACCTGCTCGATCCGCTGCCGCTGTTGCGGCTGGGCCCGGAGCGGTCGTCGGAGTCGTCGTTATCGCCGCCGCGGCCGCTGGAGTCATCGTCCTCTCGGTCGTCACGGTCGTCCCGGCGGTCGTCGTCCCGGTCGCGCCGGTCCTCCCTGCGGTCCCTGCGGTCGTCTTCGCGATCCCTCCGCTCGTCGGCTCTCTCGTCCCGGTCCCTGTCGGAGCCGCGGCGGTCGTCGCGCCCCTCGCGCTCGCCAGGGTTGCTGTCCTCGCCGTTGCCGGAGGACGAGGCGCCGGACCCCCTGCCGCCATCGCCGCCGCTTTCTCCCTGCCGCTCGGCCCCAGGGCCTTGGGTCAGCGGCGCCGCCGAGGCGGCCTCGGGCCTGGCGCGATCCTCGCCGCGCTGCTCGATCGCCACTCCCGTCCCGACCGCGCCCGCGACCAGCACCGTCGCCAGCCCCGCTTTCAC
>JALZHV010000075.1 GCA_030860625.1 Actinomycetota bacterium | reverse complement strand
GGCCAGGGGACGTGGCCGAGGCGATGGCGGCGGCGCTGCGCGAGGCGGCGGCGGAAGCGGGGGTGGAGAGCGGCGCGCTCACCGGCGTCGGCGTCGGCGCCCCCGGCTCGGCCGACGAGCGGACCGGAGTCCTCTCCAGCGCCAGCAACCTGCCCGGCTGGGAGGGCAGCTTCCCGCTCGGCGAAACGCTGCGGGAGGTGCTCGGGACCGAGGTGAGGATCGGCAACGATGTCCAGGTCGCAACCGAAGCCGAGTTCCAGCTCGGCGCCGGGCGCGAGTTCGAGAGCCTGCTCGGCGTCTTCTGGGGGACTGGCGTCGGCGGCGGCCTCGTCCTCGACGGCAAGCCCTGGCTGGGCCGCGGCGCGGCGGGCGAGATCGGCCACATGGTCGTCAAGCGCGGCGGCGCCCGGTGCCCTTGCGGCCGACACGGCTGTATGGAGGCCTACGCCGGGCGCAAAGCGATGGAAGCCGAGGCGCGGCGCCGGCACGAGGACGGCGAGAAGACCGACCTCTTCAAGCTGATGGAGAAGCACGGCAAACCGCGGCTGACCAGCGGCATCTGGGAGCGCGCGCTCGACCACGGCGACAAGCTGGCCGAGGAGTTGATCGAGCGAGCCATCGAGGCGCTCGGCACCGGCATCGCCTCCGCCGTCAACCTGCTCGATCCCGAAGCCGTGATCCTCGGCGGCGGTCTCGGCATCCGCTTCGGTGAGCGGCTGATGGAGCCCCTCGCCGAGGAGATGGGCAAGCACCTCTTCGTCGACGAGCGGCCACCGACGATGCGGGTCGCCTCCCTCGGCGACCTCGGCGGCGCGGTCGGCGCCTCCCTGCTCGTCTCCCGCTAAAGCCATGCCCGCCCGGCCCAACGAGGCAGAGGCGACCCGGCTGCGCGTCCTCCGCCCCGCTCCCGGCCTGCTCGCCTTCTACGACGGGCGGGTCGAGGGGTACCGGTTCGCGCCGCGGCCGAACTGGATCGACGAGGGCGGGCTCTCGCTGGGGACCGCCAGCTTCGCCTTCGTCGCGGGCGAGGAGGCGCTCGTCTACGACACCCAGACGACGCCGGAACACGGGCGGCAGATCCGGGCGGCACTGGAAGCCGAGGGCGCGCGCCGATTCACCGTCCTGCTCAGCCACTGGCACCTCGACCACCTCGCCGGCAACACCGCCTTCCGCGACTGCGAGATCCTCGCCACCGCCCGCACCGCCGAGCTGCTGGGCGAGCACCGAGCGGCGATCGAAGCGGGAAAGCACGAGGGGCCGCCCGGGGTCTGCCCGCTGGTCCTCCCCACCCGCACCTTCGAGGAGCGGACCGAGCTGCGGGTCGGCGAGCGGCGCCTGGAAGCGATCCACGTCAACGTCCACAGCGACGACGCCGCCGTGCTCTGGGACCCGGAGGCGCGGCTGCTCCTGGCCGGCGACACGGTCGAGGACACCGTCACCTACGTCGAGGAGCCCGAGAACTTCGACGCGCACCTGCGCGACCTCGACCGCCTGCGCGAGCTCGATCCCGCCACCGTCATCCCCAGCCACGGCGACCCCGACGTCATCGCCGGCGGCGGCTACGGCCCCGGGATCGTCGGCGCCACTCAGGACTACATCTGCCTCCTGCAGCGGATGCCGGCGGAGCCGGAGCTGCGCGACCTGCCGCTGCGCGATCTGCTGGCGCCACAGCTCGAGGCCGGCGAGGTGCGCTGGTTCGAGCCCTACGAGCGGGTCCATCGCGAAAACGTGAAGTCGGTGCTGAAGGCGGCTTAGGCCGCGACCGGCTCGCGCGCCGTCGCCCGTCCCCGCCGCCGTTTCGACGGCTTCGACGGCTGCACCAGCTCGGCGAGGAAGCGGCCGGTGTAGGAGCCCTTCACCGCGGCGACCTCCTCCGGGGTGCCGGTGGCGACGATTTCGCCGCCGCCTTCGCCGCCCTCGGGGCCGAGGTCGACCAGCCAGTCGGCGGTCTTGATCACGTCGAGGTTGTGCTCGATCACGACGACGCTGTTGCCGGCATCGACGAGGCGACCGAGCACGTCGAGCAGCCGCTGGACGTCGGCGAAGTGGAGGCCGGTGGTCGGCTCGTCGAGGATGTAGAGGGTGTCGCCGGTCGCGACTTTGGAGAGCTCGGTGGCGAGCTTGATCCGCTGCGCCTCGCCGCCGGAGAGCGTCGTCGCCGGCTGGCCGAGGCGGATGTAGTCGAGACCGACGTCGTGCAGGGTGCGCAGGCGGCGGGCGATCTTCGGCACGTTCTCGAAGAACTCGACCGCCTCCTCGACCGACATCTCCAGCACGTCGGCGATGCTCTTGCCCTTGAAGCGGACCTCGAGCGTCTCGCGGTTGTAGCGCTTGCCGTGGCACTGCTCGCAGGGGACGTAGACGTCGGGCAGGAAGTGCATCTCGATCTTGATCTGGCCGTCGCCTTTGCAGACCTCGCAGCGGCCGCCCTTGACGTTGAAGCTGAAGCGACCGGGCTTGTAGCCGCGCGCCCGCGACTCCTGGGTCTGGGTGAAGAGCTGGCGGATGTGGTCGAAGACGCCGGTGTAGGTGGCCGGGTTGGAGCGCGGGGTGCGGCCGATCGGCGACTGGTCGATGTTGATGATCTTGTCGATCTGACTGAGGCCGTCGATGCCGTCGTGGGAGCCCGGCCGCAGCTTCGCCTGGTGGAGGCGGTTGGCGACCGCGTGGTGCAGGGTCTCGTTGACCAGCGTCGACTTGCCCGAGCCGGAGACGCCGGTGACGCAGCAGAAGACCCCGAGCGGGATCGTCACGTCGATCTCCTTGAGGTTATGTTCGCGAGCGCCGCGAACCGCCAGCGCCCCACTCGGCTTGCGCCGCTCCGCTGGCACCTCGATCTTTTTCTTGCCGGAGAGGTACTGGCCGGTGAGGGAAGCTGAGTTCTTCGCCACCTGTTTCGGGGTCCCGGCGGCGATCACATGGCCACCGTGTTCGCCCGCTCCCGGCCCGAGGTCGACCAGGTGGTCGGCGGCCATCATCGTCCCCTCGTCGTGCTCGACGACGATCACGGTGTTGCCGAGGTCGCGGAGGCGGTCGAGGGTGGCGATCAGCTTCTCGTTGTCGCGCTGGTGGAGCCCGATCGAGGGCTCGTCGAGCACGTACATGACGCCGACCAGATGCGAGCCGATCTGGGTGGCGAGCCGAATCCGCTGCGCCTCGCCGCCGGAGAGGGTGCGGGCTGAGCGGTCTAGCGAGAGGTAGCCGATGCCGACGTTCTCGAGGAAGGAGAGCCGCTCGGTGATCTCGCGCACGATCAGCCGCGCGATCGCCCGCTCGGTCTCGGTCATCTCGAGGCTGCGGATCCACTCCGCGGCGGCCTGGGCCGAGAGGGCGCTGTACTCGGCGATGCTGAGGCCGCCGATCTTGACCGCGAGGCTCTCCGGCCGCAGCCGGGCGCCGTGGCAGGCCGGGCAGGGCTGCTCGGCCATGTAGCCCTCGATCCGCTCGCGATTGGTCTCCGAGTCGGTCTCTTCGTAGCGGCGCTGCAGGTGGTTGACGATCCCCTCGAACCGCACCTTGTAGGAGCGGCGGCGGCCGAAGCGGTTGGTGTAGCTGACGTGGTGGCGCTCGCCGCCGGTCCCGTAGAGGAAGACCTCCTTCTCCTCTTTCGTCAGCTTCGACCAGGGCACGTCGACGTCGACGTCGTAGCTCTCGGCGACCGAGGCGATCAGCCGCCGCCAGTAGGCGGTGACGCCGCGGTTCCAGGGCTGCAGAGCGCCCTCCGCGAGAGAAAGAGTTGGGTCGGGGACGACCAGCTCGGGGTCGATCACCCGCTGGAAGCCGAGCCCGTGGCAGCGGTCGCAGGCGCCGTGGGGCGAGTTGAAGGAGAAGATCCGCGGCTCCAGCTCCGGGATCGAGGTGCCGCAGTTGAGGCAGGCGAACTGCTCGGAGAACAACATATTTCCGCCAGCGTGCTCCGCTTCGCGTCCGCCGCTGGCGGGTTTGCTGTCGGACGGGGAGTCGACGATCTCAATTTCGACCAGGCCAGCCGCCAAGCCGGACGCCGCTTCGACCGACTCCGAGAGGCGGCGCCGCAGGTCCGTCTTCATCACCAGCCGGTCGACGACGATCGCGACGTCGTGTTTGTACTTCTTGTCGAGGGAGATCTCCTCGTCGAGGCGACGCAACTCGCCGTTGATCTTGGCCCGCGAGTAGCCCTCGAGCCGCATCTGGTCGAGCAATTTCCCGTACTCGCCTTTGCGGCCGCGGACGACCGGCGCCATCACCATGAATTTCGTCCCGTCCTCCAGCGTCATCAGCCGGTCGACGATCTGCTCCTGGGTCTGGCCGGTGATCTCCTCGCCGCACTCGGGGCAGTGCGGGGTGCCGATCCGCGCCCAGAGCAGGCGCAGGTAGTCGTAGATCTCGGTCACGGTGCCGACCGTCGAGCGCGGGTTGCGCGAGGTCGTCTTCTGGTCGATCGAGATCGCCGGCGAGAGCCCCTCGATCGAGTCGACGTCGGGCTTCTCCATCAGCCCCAGGAACTGCCGCGCATACGCGGACAGCGACTCCACGTAGCGGCGCTGGCCCTCGGCGTAGATCGTGTCGAAGGCAAGGCTCGACTTGCCGGACCCGGAGAGGCCGGTGATGACGATCAGCGCGTCCCGGGGCAGCTCAACGTCGATGTCCTTGAGGTTGTGCTCCCGGGCGCCGGAGATGACGATTCGCTCAGAGGCAGCCACTCATCTCGATTCTACGCAGACGAACAGATGTTCCCTCCGGGTGCGCGCAAATAGCGTCAACTCCACCCTCCCTAGCCCAGGGCCGTGGAGAGCTTGCGGCGGTAGGCGCGGGCCATCGGGTCGCCGGGATCGGCTTCGCTGAGGATGCCGACGATCGCCTGACGGAGCAGGTCACGGAGCTCGTCCCGCGTCAGGCCGGTGTCTTCGTGCCCACCCCTGAGCAGGGTTTCCATCTCCGCGAGCAGCGCGTCGAGGGCGGTTTCAGGATCGCCGCGGTCGAGGGCGGCGAAGGCCTCGGCGCCGATTCCGGCCCCGGTGAGGCGGATGCGGGCGGCGATCCCCGCGGCGGCGAAATCACCCTCGTGGCTCGCCACGGCTTCCAGCGCCTCGTCCTCGGCGCCGCGCTCGAGCCGCGCTTTCGCCAGGGCGACCGCGATGTCGGCGCGGCCGGGCTCCAGTTCGGCCGCCCCCCGCAGCGAGAGCTCGTCGCCGGCGGCGAGCAGCTCGTCCGCCGGCGAGGGGAGCAGCGAGTCGAAGAAGGCTTCCACCCGCGCCGGCGGCAGCGCGCCGGTGAATTCGTTGACTACTTTGCCGTCGCGGAAGGCCTTGACGGCTGGAATCCCCTGCACTTTGAAGAGCGCCGCCAGCCGCGGGTGAGCGTCGACGTCGACCTTGGCGACGACGATCTTGCCTTCGCGCGAGGCCTCCGCTTTCTCCAGCGCTGGCCCCAGCGCTTTGCACGGGCCGCACCAGTCGGCCCAGAAGTCGACGACCACGGGAACCTCGTAAGAACGCTCCAGTACTTCTGCCTCGAAGGTCTGTTCGCTAACGGATACCGGCACTTTTCGAGCTTATTGCTGTTGGCCGCTTAGCCAAGTCCGCCAGGCACGGAAACGGGTGACAACCTGCACTTCTTACGTCCCCGCCGTCATCCCGTCGAGGTCACGCCGCAGTTCGCGCAGCTCGTCGCGGATCCGCCCCGCCTCCTCGAAGCGGAGCTCGTCGGCGGCCGCCAGCATCTCCTCCTCGAGCGCGACGATCGTCTTCTCCAGCTCCTCCTGGGTGGCGAAGTCTTCGGCGCGTTTGCGCCGGCGCTTGCGCGGCGCCCGGTCCTCCATCGCCAGGAACTCGGTCATCTCGGAAATGCCTTTGCGGACGGTCTCCGGCGTGATCCCGTGCTCCTCGTTGTAGGCGAGCTGGATCTTGCGGCGGCGGTCGGTCTCTCGCATCGCCGCCCGCATCGCGTCGGTCTCCTTGTCGGCGTACATCAGCACCCGCCCGTTGACGTTGCGGGCCGCCCTCCCGATCGTCTGCACCAGGCTGGTCTCGCCGCGCAGGAAGCCCTCCTTGTCGGCGTCGAGGATCGCCACCAGGGAGACCTCGGGCAGGTCGAGCCCCTCGCGCAGGAGGTTGACGCCGACGAGGACGTCGTACTCGCCGAGCCGCAGCTCGCGGACGATCTGGATCCGTTCCAGGGTGTCGATCTCCGAGTGCAGGTAGCGGACCTTGACCCCGTACTCGAGCAGGTAGGCGGTCAGGTCCTCGGCCATTTTCTTGGTCAGGGTCGTGACCAGGGTGCGGTCGCCCTGCTCGGCGACCTTCTTGACTTCGTTCATCAGGTCGTCGATCTGGTTCTTGGTCTCGCGAACCTCGATCTCGGGGTCGATGATCCCGGTCGGGCGGACGATCTGCTCGACCGTGCGGCTCGCTTCGGTCCGCTCGAACGGCCCCGGCGTCGCCGAAACCATCACCAACTGGTTGATCCGCTGCAGGAACTCGTCGAATTTGAGCGGCCGGTTGTCCATCGCCGAGGGCAGGCGGAAGCCGAAGTCGACCAGCGAGGTCTTCCGCGAGCGGTCGCCCTCATACATGCCGCCGATCTGCGGAATCGTCTGGTGGCTCTCGTCGACGAAGACGACGAAGTCCTCGGGGAAGTAGTCGATCAGGGTGTGCGGCGGGCTGCCCGGGGGGCGCCCGTCGAGGATCCGCGAGTAATTCTCGATCCCCGAGGTGAAGCCGAGCTCCTTGATCATCTCCAGGTCGTACATCGTCCGCTGGCGCAGCCGGTGGGCCTCGAGTTGCTTGCCTTCCGCTTCCAGCTCGGCGGTCCGCGATTCCAGTTCGGCGCGGATCTCGTCGACGGCGCGGTCGACCGTCTCGTCTTTGGTCACGTAGTGGGAAGCCGGCCAGACCGAGACGTGGTCGATTACGTCGAGGATTTCGCCGGTCAGCGGGTCGAAGTGCTGGATCGCCTCGATCTCGTCGCCGAAGAGGGCGATCCGATAGGCCGACTCGGCGTAGGCGGGCATGATCTCCAGCACCTCGCCGCGGACCCGGAAGGCGCCGCGGCCGAGCACCTGATCGTTGCGCTGGTACT
>JALZHV010000374.1 GCA_030860625.1 Actinomycetota bacterium | reverse complement strand
GTGACGAACGCCGTGGCGCCGCTCGCCCGCTTCCGCGCCGGCCGGGCGATGCAGAACGGCTTCACCGCCGCCCACACCGCGATCTACCGGCGCTTCGGCCTGGCCCGGCGAATCGGCGACACGTCGATCCTCCTGCTCACCACCACCGGCCGCCGCAGCGGCCAGTTGCGCACCGTCCCGGTGATGTACGTCCCCGGCGAGGCGCCGATCCTGGTCGCCTCCAACGGTGGCAGCCCCTCCCACCCCGCCTGGTACCTCAACCTGCTCGCCGACCCCCGCGCCTCGATCGACCTCGACGGAGAGCGGCGCGAGGTGATCGCCCGCACCGTCACCGGCCCAGAGCGCGAGCCCCTCTGGCGCCGCGCCGTGGGGATCTACCCCGCCTACGCGACCTACCAGCGCCGCACCGAGCGCGAGTTGCCGGTGGTCGTGCTGGAGCCGACTGCATAAAGGAGCACCGGCACCCGCTAGGGTCGCGTCCATGACGACCTCCAGCCGTTCCCTCCGCATCCCGCTGATCGTGGCGCTCGCCGCCCTGACCCTGTGCCTCTGCGCGCCGCAGGCCCTCGCCCGGTACGTCTACACCGGCAACTACGAAGCCAACACGGTCTCGGTGATCGACACCGCCACCAACCAGGTCGTCGGCTCCCCCATCCCCGCGGGGGAAAACCCTTACTCGATGGCCGTCGCCCCCAACGGCAAGACCCTCTACGTGGCGAACGAAACCAGCGAAGACCTGACCGTCATCGACACGCAGACCAACCAGCCGGTGACCTCGATCCCCCTGGGAAGGCGGCCGGCCACGCTCGCGATCTCCCCTGACGGCAAAACCGCCTACGTCACCAGCCAGGAAGAAAACGTCGTCGAAGTGGTCGACCTCCAGAGCGGCCAGGTCGTCGGCCCGCCGATCCCGGTCGGCGAAACTCCTTGGGGCATCGGCTTCACCCCCGACGGCAAAACCGCCTACGTCACCAATGACGGCGGCGACACCGTCTCGGTGATCGACACCGCGACGAGGCAGGTCGTGGGAGCTCCGATCGTCGTCGGCGAAGAACCGATCAATCTCACCATCTCCCCCGACGGCAAAGCCGTCTACGTCCTCAGCGAAGGGAGCGACAGCGTCTCGGTGATCGACACCGCCACGAACCAGGTCGTCGGACCGCCGATCCCCGTCGGCCAATCGCCCTGGAGCCTCGCCCTGGCGCCGAACGGAGCCAGGCTCTACGTCAGCAACAACTCCGACGACACCGTCACCGTGATCGACACCGCGAGCAGGCAGGTCGTCGGCGCGCCGATCCCGACCGGCTCGGAACCCTACGAACTCGCCGTAACGCCGGATGGTAAAGCCGTGTACGTCGCCAACTACGAAGGCGGAAGCGCCGGCAGCGTGACCGTGATCGACACGGCGAGCAACCTGCCCACCGACATCCCGGTGGCCGGCGGTCCCTGGCAGCTCGCGATCGTCCCCGACCAGTCGCCGATCGCCTCGTTCACGACGGGCGCTGTGAAAAAGCAGCCGCTCACCCGAGCCTTCAGCGGCCTCGGCTCGAGCGATCCCGACGGCACCGTCGCGCGCTTCGACTGGAACTTCGGCGACGGCGTGGCGCTGCCGAACGGCGGCCCGACCCCGCAGCACAAATACGCGAAAGCCGGCACCTACCCGGTGAGCCTGACCCTCACCGACAACGAGGGCTGCTCGGGCTTCGTCTTCACCGGCCGCACCGCCCATTGCAACGGCCCGGGCCCCTTCACCCAGTTGATCACCGTCAAAGCCCCGAACAACTTCAAGTTCGGCAAGCTGAAGCGGAACGTCCGCAAGGGGACCGCGAAGCTGACGGTCAAGGTCCCGGCCGCCGGCAAGCTCGTCCTCTTCGGCAAGAAGGTGAAGCGGGCCAAGCGCGGCGCCAAGAAGGCCGGCAAGGTCATCCTCAACGTCCGGCCGAAGCCCAAGGTCAAGAAGCAGCTCGCCCAGAAGGGCAGCGTCAAGGTCCGGGTCAAGGTCAAGTTCAAGCCCACCGGCGGCACCGCCCGCACCAAGGGCAAGACCCTGAAGCTGATCCAGCGCTAGCTCGCCCTTACGCGAACAGGCCTTCGCCGATGAACCCTCCCGGCTTCACGCCGGGAGGACAGGCGAAGACGCCGCTGCCGGTGTGGAGGAGGTGGCGGCTGAGCGCGTCATGGTCGGCTAGGCGGTGCTGCATCGGCACGAACTGGCGCCGCGGGTCGCGCTGGAAGCAGATGAAGAACAGCCCGGCGTCGATCTGGCTCGTGTCGGGGTCGATGCCGTCGTTATAGGAGTACCCGCGGCGGAGTATGCGCGCCCCGTTGTTGCTCTTCGACCGGGCGAGCTCGACG
>JALZHV010000373.1 GCA_030860625.1 Actinomycetota bacterium | reverse complement strand
CCACCTACATTGACCCCGAGCTGGGCGGCCAGGTGGCGCAGCTGGGCGACGACCCGCTGGAGGCGCTGGGGGAGCGCGACCGCGAGCTGCTGCGGCTGCTCGCCCTCGGCCACACCAACCGCGAGATCGGCGAGAAGCTCTACCTCAGCGTGCGGGCGGTCGAGGTCAACCGGGCGAAGCTGCTGGAGAAGCTGGGCCTGGAGTCGCGGCCGCAGCTGGTCCGCTTCGCGATCGCCAACGGCGTCATCGAGCCGCGGCGCGACGGGCTCGGCTAGCTAGCACTGCTGCAGCGGGATCCGGGCCGAGACCGTCGTCCCCTCGCCCGGCCGGGACTCGACCTCGATCGACCCGCCGAGCGGCTCGATCCGCTCGCGCATCCCGGTCAGGCCGCGGCCAGCGCTCGCGCTGCCGGTGTCGAACCCGGCTCCGTCGTCGCGCAGGGTCACGCAGATCTCGCCGGCGACCTCCCGCACCCCGAGCTCCACGCGCGAGGCCTTGGCGTGCTTGACGACGTTGGTCAGCGCCTCCTGGACGAGTCGGTAGACGACCCGCTGCTCGTCGGCGCTCGGTTCCTCGGGGATCTCGATCGCCGCCTCGATCTTGACGCCGCCGCGGGCGGCGCTCTCGTCGGCGAGCGCCTTCAGGCCGCCGGCCAGCCCCAGTCGTTCCAGCGCCGCCGGCCGCAGGTCGTTGATCAATCGGTTCAGCTCGTTGATCTGGCGCTCGAGCCGCACCATCGTCTCCTCGGCGGCGCTCTCGATCAGCGCCTCGCGCCGCTCGCTCTTGCTCTGCAGCGCCGTCGCGAGGCTGATCCGGATCGCCGCCAGCCCTTGCAGGGCCTCGTCGTGGAGCTCGCGCGCCCAGCGCTCGCGCTCGCGCTCGGCCGCCTCGACCTGCTGGCGCAGCCGTTCGGACTCGACCGACTGCGCCGTCGCCACCGCGGTCGCGGCGCTGGCGGCGAAGGACTGCAGCAGCCGCAGGTCCTCCTGGTCGAACTCGACGCCGCCGGCTTCGCGGTCGAGGGCGACGAGCGTGCCCACCGCCCGGCCGCGGAAGACGAGCGGCACCACCAGCGCCGTCTCGGCGCCGAGCCGCTCCCGCAGCCGCACCTTCGAGGGCGGCGAGTTGCGGTCGAGGTGGTGGGAGACCTGGTCTTCCATCGCCGCGCCGAAGACGGAGTCCTCGATCGGCACCTTCAGCTCCTCGACCTCGTCGTCGACCGCGCCGGCCCGGGCGGCGACGTAGAGGTGGTCGCCGCGGCGCAGGAGGACGAGCAGGCAGCGGGCGTCGACGAGGGCGCGGGCCCGCTTGACGATCAGGTCGAGCACGCGGCCGACGTTGGTCTCGCCGCCGACGGTGCGGGCGATGTCGACCGAGGTCTCCGCCCGCCGCAGCGCCTGCTCGATTTCCGCCTCGCGCTCGCTGAGGCTGGTGTAGAGGCGGGCGTTCTCGATCGCGATCCCGGCCCAGCCGGCGAGCGTGCGCGCCGCCTCCTCGTCGGTCTCGTCGAATTCCTCGGCGTCGACCTTCTCGGTCATGTAGAGGTTGCCGTAGATCTCGCCGCGGACCGCGATCGGGACGCCGAGGAAGGAGTGCATCGGCGGGTGGCCGGGGGGGAAGCCGTAGGCGTGGGGGTGCCGTTCGACGTCGCGCAGGCGCAGCGGCGCCGGCTCGCGGATCAGCTCGCCGAGGACGCCGCGGCCGCGCGGCAGGTTGCCGATCTGGCGCCGGACCCCCTCGTCGATGCCGACGTTGATGAAGCGCTCGAGCTCGCGCCGCTCGGGGTCGAGGACGCCGAGGGCGGCGTAGCGGGCGCCGGTCAGCTCGCGGGCGGCTTCGACCACCGAGCAGAGCACGGCCTCGAGGTCGAGCTCCGAGAAGAGGTCGCTGCCGACGTCGAGCAGGCGCCGGAAGCGTTCCTCCTCGGGATGCTGCGTGGACTGCTCGGAGCTCCCCATCGCGTCAATTATTCCCACCAATCGATGCAAAGGTGCAGGGTTGGGTCCGAAGAGGGAGAAAAAGAGCCCCATGAAACCCAAGCTCGACGTCGGTGGGACGCTCAATCACGTATTCGATATCTACCGCGACCAGGCGGGAGTGCTGCTGCCGGTCGCCTTCATCCTCTTCCTCATCGTGGCCGTGGCCGAAGTGCTGCTCGACTCCAGCCTGGCGCTGCTGCCGCTGGCGATCCTGGTCAGCACGGTCGCCAGCACCCTCTACCAGGGGATGGGCGTGAACCTGGTCCGCGACGTCCAGGACGGGCGGCGGGATTCCTCGGTGGGCGAGCTGATGAGCTCGGTCATGCCGGTGCTGCTGCCGCTGATCGGCGCCGGGCTCCTCGCCGGGATCGGGATCGG
>JALZHV010000074.1 GCA_030860625.1 Actinomycetota bacterium | reverse complement strand
GTCCGGTACTGCCAGTCACGCTGGATCGGTGCCGTCACCGAGTCAAACACGACCGGGTGCATGCGCACGCCAGCGAAGGAGCTGATCGGCACCTCCTCACCGGTAGCACTGGCGTCGAAGAAGCGGCTGAACTCGCTCTCGTCAATGCCGGCCGCACGTAAGGCCTCCTCGACCGCGGGCCGAGCGCGGTGTCCGGGGGGCAGCGGAATTTGGCCGATCACCCGCTGCGGTCGCGGCGGATCCTGGCTGTGCACCTCGAGGTAGACCTGGTTGTTGATGCTGACCAGCGGCTCCGACATGGCCAGCGCCTGGTGCAGAGCTCGGGCGAAGCGGCCCGCCCGCTCGGCATGGTCGGGCTGCTCTTCGCTGAGCCAGGACGCGAGGCTGCAGTTGACGTAGTCCGCGAACAGGCCGTTGCGGGACTTGACCCAGTTCTCGGCTTCGTGCTCAAGCGATTCGGGAGTGATGTAGACCTTGAACTTAGGTCGGCTGGAGGCAGCGCTGGGGCCTCTTGCCGTCCCCAGCCGCGGCACCCATTCGGAGGCCCGGCTGACCAGTTTCTGCGCCACTGCTTCGCCCTCGTTCTCGACCCAAGCGCCACTGATCACCTCACGGATCGCCGCGCTCTCGGCTCCTTCAGGCGCCAATTCAAAGGCGCGGGACATCTGCTTCAGGTACTCCTCGGGGTGTGACTCCTGAGGCTCGAGCAGGACCTCATTGGGAGCGGCCCGGAGATGGTTAGGCAGCGCGTCGCTCGACCACTGTTGGATCTGCTTCTCAGCCGCCTCCTCGGCTTTGGCGAGGGTCGTCTGAGCAGCCTGCAGGGCCTGCACCATCGGCGGCAGAAGTTCGGCTACGAGGGAATCGATCAGCCCCGCGGCGAAGCCGTACAGTTCCTCGTCGATCCGCTTGGCGAGCGCCTCCCGCCTTCTCTTATTGGCTTCCGGGAAATACTTGTGCTGACTGGAGACCGCCTTGACCTTGTCGACCAGAGAGCGGAAGAGGCCGTCAGCTGCGCCAATCAACTTGCCTTGGTCCGCGTCAAAGGCGGCGGCGTCTCGTTCGAGCTCGCGGGCCGCCCGTTTTAGCTGCTGTTCCAGCGCTTCGAGCAGCTTGATCGCCACCGGCAGGCCGTGCGCCCCCACCGCGGCGGCGGTTGCCGATTCGAGCTGGGCCTGAATAGAGTCAACCCACTCGATCGCTCGCGCGTTGCGGACACCACGCTGCTGCTCGAGGAGACGCTCGGCCTTGCCGTCGAAGAACCTGGTGAAGACCTGCATCGCCTCCAGCGGCGGCCGGCTGGTCGTGTCGGAGCGGAAGCGGTCGGCGATTTCGCCGCTGAACTTCTTCATCTCCGCGTCCTGCTCGGGATCGCGCAGGGCGTCGAGGACTTCGTTGTGCTCGACGGTCTCCTCGCGCAAGCCCGCGGCCTCGAAGAACTCGTCCTTGAAGCGTTCGACCCGTTCGGCAATCAGGGTCTCGTCCCGCTTCAGGTTCTCTCCAGCGAGCCCCTCGCGGTGTCCCCGCAGCAGGCGCTCCAGCGAGCGCTTGGCAAGCCGCTCGCTGGCGTAGGTGCTGAACAACGAGCGACCGAGCGAGACGTTGGCATAGCCGAAGGAGGAACAGGGCAGGTAGTCCGGCGCGAGGTCACAGATGCCGAAAGACGGGTTGATCTTTTCCGGCCCGACATTGGTGTTGACAACCGCGTTGAACTTTTCCTGCACGCTGGAGCTGGTGATGAAGGCGCTGAATGCCTTGCCGACCGAGCGGTAGACGTCGAAGGTGGTCGGGAAGCTGACGTTGCCGTTTTTACTACCGATGATAAAGTTCGCCTGGGCTACCCGGGAGCCCTCGATGCTGCCGGTGCCGCCCCCCTTGGCAAGCAGCTTCGACTCCATGTCGGGCCAGGAGTCTTCGTGTTCGGCTGCGTTGAGGAACTCGGAGAGCGCCGCCAGGCTGTTCGGCTCGGTTCCCTGACGCTGGTTCGCCGGTAGTCGGCCGAAGACTTCAGCCGAGTAGAGCACGGTCACCAGGTTGCTGCTCAGCCACTGTTTCTGCTGCGTCGTGGCTAGCGATTTGAGCAGAGCCATTACGTCCAAGAAGGCACCCGAACCTGAGCCCCCAGCCAGCGAGGAGATCACAGCCGCGGTGCCGTCGATCTCGCCCGTGTCCTTATTGCCCATCGCGGCGTTGAGCCGGCGTAGCTGTTCGTCGGCCTCGGCGGTCATCATCGCACCGACGGAGCGGTCGATCGCTTCGCCGATGCGGTCGATCTCGACCACGGTGACAACGCGGCCGACAACCCGCCTCTGACCGGCTCCGTTGCTAGGAGGGGAGTAGTTCAACCCCGGGTCTGGCCGCCAGCCGGCAAGGGCCGGCAGAACAGTCGAATCGAAGGTAACCAGGTCCCGGTCGAAGTCGCGGTAGGACTTCTGATGGCGGGCGAGGCCGAGGAACTTCATCCCTACGTCCACCGGCACGTCGCCCTCGATCCCGTCCGGCTGCTCAGCCACGTCGATGTGGAGGAACTGCCAAGAAGCCGGCATCCCCTCCTGCCAACCAGCGGCTTTCAATTTTCGCTCCAGCTCGCGCCAGCAGTAGCGAAGGGTCGTACCTCCGGACCCGCCAACCCCGATCAGCAAGAAACGCGTGAGCATGTTATTACCCCTCTCCTCCCATTACGACCTGGATCAGGCCCACGGGTCATCGTCAGTTACGGAATTGCCGACCGCCTGGTCAGCCGTCTCGGCAGGTGCGGCAACCGCCGCCGGCTTGTCCACCTCTTCTGCCTGGGCAGGAGCCGAGGCCAGTCCTTGGCGAAGCTCCTCATCTCGGAGCGCTCGGTCCGCTTCGGCAAGCAACTCCTTCCCCATCTCCGGATCGCCGCCATTAGCGATGACGAGGATCAGGTGGCCACGGACGCGGTCAGCGTCGGCACTCGCGGCGCCAGCCGCCGACACATCACCCCAGAGGTCCGAGAAATCTGCTGGCGGCTCAACCTCGACCGTCGCCTGGGGAACGAAGAACCAGGTGCCGGCAAGAGAAAGTGGCACCTCCTGAGCGGCACCTTCGCGCCAGGTCCGCAACGGCCTGTGCGGTCCCCCGGCCGTCAGCGGTCCGCCCCCCGCCACTTCCGCGACGCCATAGGGACCGCGGAAGAGGCCGGCGATCCCGCCGCTGGCGACGGTCCGCAGGCGAAGCTGGTCGATCAGGAGCGTCCGCACCTTGCGGCTCTCCCCCTCGAAGGTGAGCGGCTTGAAGACGGTGTACTCCGGCGCAACAGAGACCGCCAGGCCACCAGGGCCCGCCTCGGCGTCCTGAGCGAGGAACAGCAGATCCTGCGGCCCGGTAAAGCGGGCGTTGAGGTAGTTAAGGAGGTGAAGGAAGAGGAGCGGGAACAAGGCTCCGAACAGAATCAGCACGACGAGCAGGGCATCGCGACGAACCGCGTTCGGAGGCGAAGAGATCGCGAAGCTGACGGGAACGGAAATCGTCCTTTCCCCGGCGACGATGTCGCTGCTGAGGTGCACCGGAACCGACCCGGAGACGTCGCCGGTCTCAGAGGAGGTCGACGAGAAATTGACCTCGAGGACTTGCTCTTCGCCCTTGCCGACCCGGAGACAGCCATCCGCCGAGGCGGCGGCGGGATCGGTCTCCGCGGTCACGCGGCCCGGAGCCTCTAGTTCGGGAGTGTCGATCCACACGCAGCCGCCGGCGACCGAGCTGCCGGTCACCGTCAGCTCGGCCTTGGTTCCTGAGTCGCCTTCGATTGAATCGAGGTTCAGCGAAGACGGCGAGAGGGTCGGATACCCCTGACCCGGCGGGAAGCGAACAGGAATGTCGTAGGAGCGGTACTGCGGCGCCACCGGAGTTCCGCCCGGTATGGCCAGGTGCGAAGTGAGGCTGACGTAGACGAACCCTGCGGATGAGTCCGCCGGCACCTTCACCTTGGTGCTAAAGCCCCCCTCTTGGTCGGGTCCGACGACGCGCACCGGCGTCGAGGTGCCAGCTACCGGATCCTCGAGGCTGGCGCTGATCGATGCCGCCTCGAGGAGGGGACCCGCCCGCAGTTGAGAACCCGAGTTCTCGTTCGGACCCTTGAGCGCAAGGTCCAGCTTCGTGGGGGTGCCGCGGATCAAAGCCGGATCTCCCTCAATCACCGGTTCAAGCTCGGTGAAGAGCTGCACGGAGCTACGGCTTTGGGCGGGCCGCGAACGACGCTTCGCGCTGGGGTCCACGAACTGATAGCTCCAGTCCCCCACCCACTCCATACCCTCGGGGGAGAACTCGCCCTGGACCTCAACAGCGGTCGGCGAGACCCAGCGTGCGACGATCTCGGTGCCGGCAAGCGAGACCTCCTCTTGCCCACCGGAGGCGAGACGGACGGACTCCCCTCCCGGCCCCTTTAAGTAGAGAAAGGCGCCCTCGACTCCGCTCGAGGCGCGGATCAGGAACTGGCTGAGCCCTGGGACGGTGGTGAAACGGGTAGCACCGCGCACGCAGCTGAGACCTGGGCACACCTCATCGACATGGACGGGCGGAGCAGCGGAGAGAAGGCTGCCGAAGGCGAAGAAGAGGCTGTCGCTATCGCCTGCGTCGAGGTACTCCCCGGTGCGAGGCGATAGCTCTTCTCCGCAGCGCTGAGTTCCGGCGCTGCCGGTCGTCGCAGAGTCGAGAAAGGCTCCGTCCCGCGGTGATAGCTGGGTCGAAAGGGCGACGGTGAACCTGATCACGCCGCTGCTCGCTAGCTCATCCATCAGGCCACCGGGCTCGCACATCATCTTCTTTCCCGCCGCCACAGCCCGGTCGCCGGCACCTGGCTGGTCAAGGCGAATTCCCGGCGCGTAGGGAACCGTCTTCGGAAGGCCGACTCCGGCTTTGCCCACCCGCTGAGGCAGGGCGTACCTGCCGTCGGTAAACCAGATCAACGCCTGGCAAGGCTGGGCTATACCGCCCTCGCTCTCTTCGATCATCCGTTCCTTCAACAATTGGCGCGCTGCGGCCAAAGCGGTTCCGTAATCGGTGGCCCTGCCGTCATTGAGGCGCGCGTAATCCCCGGCAGTCGTGTTGAGGACGTCGATCGTGTCGCGGTTGACCGGCTTCCAAGCGCCCGGCCCCACTTCGGCCTTGCCTGGGTCAGGGTGGGCTTTGGCATAGAAGCCTGCCAACAGGACCGAGACCTCCGGTTTGGTGCCGTTGACGGGCGTTTCGGCCAGACCGGCCAAACCAGTGAGGGCCGCTCGGATCCCGTCCACCCTCTTGTTCTGGGGATCGGTAGTGCGCAGGCTTCCCGACTCGTCTATCAGCATGAGCACCGAGAGGCGGTTGTTGGTCTGCACACACTGGGCCAAGCTCTGCGCCGCCGGCGACAACTCCTGCGCAGCCGCCGCGGCAGAGGGCATGCAGGCGAGGAAGACGAGACAGCAGATTGCCGTCAGGCGGGAACGAGGACTCACGAGAAGTGGATAGCGATGTTCCACGCGTGGATGAGAGCCACCGCGAAACCGGCGACGAGCAAAAGAAGCGCAATGACATTGAGCGAGGACGAAGTGCTCACGCCATGCTTCAAGGTCTGATCATATGAGCCCCTTCGAAACCAGGCGACGGCGGTGAAGAGCAGCACCGAAGCGCTGAGGTAACCGAGGATCTGCATTCCAATGCCGCCGCGGAGGGTGACGGCGCCGATAAGCAGGCCGCCTACTGCCAGTAGCAGCGGCCAGGCAAATGCTCCCGGCGCCACCTCACGTGCAGCGGGGGCCACCTCGTCACCCTCACCCTGGAGCCAGCTTTCGTCGCCCTGCCGGAGCCGAAACTCAGTCATCCCAGGAAGCTCCCGACGTCAACCACTCGGGCTCGGGTACCGCAGCGGGCGGCCGCCGCAACTCGCGACTATCGCCGCGGGTTGCCCAAACGACGATCAGCCAGCCGATTGGCCCGAGGACAACACCCCAAGCGATCCCGACAGCCAGGGTCCCGCCGCGCGCTCGCGCCAAGAGGCCACCAACACCTCCAAATATCGCTATCCAGGTGGAGATGATCAACAAAAAAATGCTGAACACCACGTTTAAAACCGTCACCAGCGCCTCCTAAAGCTCAGATCGGCGCGCGATACTATGAGATCTGAGCGGTGGTAGAACTGGCTGTACCTAAAAGGTTTTACTTTTTAGTAACAAGCCTTCTTTTCCGGGTGTTTTTGCAGGCTTTTAGCCCTTACTCTTAAGTACCTCGAACCTTACACACAGGTTTTTTAGTTGCTTCCGGCGGGGATTTATATCTCCAAGCCCTGCCCCAAGGCCCTCTCCAGGAGTGAGGTGAGACAGAGGAGATAAGTGCGCCGCTGCTGGGTTCCTGCGGGCTTCGCAGGCAAGGGCAAGTACCCCCTGAGAACCTGGCAGAGGCAAAGAAGATCAAGAGAGGAAGCCGCGGGAGAGTTAGCTACGGCTCGGTGGTAATACCGCTACGGGGATTCGAACCCCGGTTTCCGGACTGAGAATCCGGCGTCCTAGTCCCCTAGACGATAGCGGCGAGGTTGCGCCATTTTAGCGAGACCGCGGCGGAAGGTGCTGCGAGGGCGGGAATGGGCTTGAGGCGGGCAACCGGTAAATTGCCTCTTCCGCGCGGCTGTGGCGGAACTGGTAGACGCGCACGGTTCAGGTCCGTGTGGGCGAGAGCCCGTGGAGGTTCGACTCCTCTCAGCCGCATCTAGGCCGCTTGGGCGGCCGGCTCGGGCTTCGGCGCCCGGGCCGCGTTGCAGGCGATCTCCTCGACGAAGGTCGGGTAGAGCGCTCGCGGCATGTCGTGGCCCATGCCGTCGATCATCTTCAGGCGGGCGCCGGGGATCGCCTTGGCGGTGGCGCGGCCGCCGGAGGGGTTGACGAGGACGTCGTTCTTGCCGTGGATTACGACAGTCGGGACCTTGAGCTGGCGGAGGCCGGGGGTGCGGTCGCCGGAGGCGGTGATCGCGTGCAGCTGGCGGGCGATGCCGGCGGCGCTGTGGCCGCGATCGTAGGAGCGGGCGGCGAGGTCGCGCACGCGCTCCTCTTCGAACGGGTAGCCGGGGGAGCCGATCAC
>JALZHV010000372.1 GCA_030860625.1 Actinomycetota bacterium | reverse complement strand
CGGCTCCACGCCCCCTTCCATCACCTGCGCCGGGACTCCGACCAGAAGTCGAGCACCACCCGCAGCCAGTCGGCTTCGACGTCGAGCGCCCAGCCGTAGAAGTCCCCGTTGCCGCTCGCGCCGTCGGCGCGGACCGGCCGCAGCACCTCGCACTTGGCGAGCGTCTTCAGGTGGTAGGAGACCCGCCCGGCCTCCTGGTCCATTGTCCGCGCCAGGTCCCCGGTCGAGGCGTGCTCGAGCGGGCCGTCCAGGTAGGCGCGGAGGATGCGCCGGCGCAACGGATGGCTCACGGCCGTGATCAGCTCTGGCGTGCGGGGTGGCATGCGAGAGCGGGAGAGAGCTCGGCGACTGGTCGCCTGCCTTCCCGCGCTCTGGATCTTAAGGCATAAATACCCTAACACCCGAGTTCTTAAAGCGAAAGGCTGCCCGGGCCGTGCCGCCCCGCCGCCGCAGCCAGCCCCGCTCACCTGAGCATGCCGCTCTCGGCGAGGCGATCCGCCAGCTCCGCCTCGAGGCCGAGCTCAGCCAGGAGCAGCTGGCGGAACGGGCCGGGACCGACCTGACGCAGGTCGGCGGCATCGAGCGCGGCGTCCGCAACCCGAGCTACACGACGCTGGTGCGCCTCGCCAACGCGCTCGAGACGAGCGTCGGCGAGCTGACGAGCCTGGCGGACCGGCTGCGCGGCTGACGCGTTCCGAGAGCCTTAGCTCGTCGGCGTGCAGGAGAAGGGGTGGGTGATGCCGAGCCTGCTGCCGTCGACGAAGCGGGCTTCGCCCTTGGTGATCCAGGTGCCGGTCGGGCAGCCCGCCACCAGCAGGCTTTTCCTCTCGCCTTCGTAGGTGTACCTGCGGCCGACCTTCAGGTCGAAGTCGGTGACCGAACCGGCGCCGCCGGCGATCTTCGGGATCCGTGCCTGGATCAGCAGGCCGAAGCGGCCGCGGTCGATGCGCGTGACCTTGGCCTTGGTGACGATCGCGGTCGGCGCCGGCACGTTGACGTAGGCGTGGAGGAGGACGGAGGTGGTCTTCCCCTTGACGCCGCCGTTGAAGAGGACCACCGGCCCGGTCGAGGAGAACGGCGCCTGTTCGGGGAAGGCGACCTCGACTTCGGCCGAGCCGGAGCCGACGATCGCGTCGCGGCAGGCGCGCTTGGAGGCGGCGCTGGTGCGCGACTGGATCTGCCCCACCCGGCAGGTCGGCAGGCCGACCGCGTCGATGCCGATCGTCTTGTCGATTTCGAGCTGGAGGGAGCTGAGCGCGGGCGGATGGGTGCCGTCGCGGGTCTCGATCTTCCCTTCGAGGCGCGCCGTGACCGGGGCCTTGCCGCGCTTCGGGAGCTTGGAGGGGGAGATGCCGCCGTCGTCGGTGATGCAGATGTTGCCCGCGCACCGCACCTTCTGGTTGCCGCTGCCGAACGCCACGGTCGCGAAGATCAGCGCCAGCCCGGTCGCGAGCGCGGCGGCGTAAGTCGAGTTCCTGCTCATGGTCCTACCTCCCTCGGTGTTGCGATCGGTTCGATCTTCACCGGGCGTGAGGGGCCGGCGCCTCCACGATTTGGAGCCTCGCGCGCCCGCGATTCGCCAAAGTGGGAAGGCGAGACCGGGAGCTAGTCGGCCAGCAACAGAGCCATCTGCAGGTTCAGCGCTTCGGCCGAGAGGGAGCGCCCGAGCAGCTCTTCGACCGCGCCGAGGCGGTTCCTCACCGTGTGGCGATCGACGTTCAGCGCGGCGGCGGCCGAAGAGATGTTCCACCCCGCGGCGAAGTAGGCGCGCAGCGTCTCGCGGATGACTTTGCCCCCGTCCCGCATCCGCTCGAACGGCTCCAGGTAGTGCTCGTGGAGGAAATCGAAGAGCAGGTCGTCGTGCAGGATCATGGCGAGCAAGGCGACGTCGGCGTAACAGACGACGGAGCGGCCTTGACGTTCGGCAGCCGGCAGCGCTTCCTTGGCCTGACCGTGGCTGCGCCGCCACCCTTCGAGCCCCTCAGCGGGCTCGCCGATGGTCACGAAGACGCCCTCGGGAACCATGGCGGGAAGTGCCTGCAGCACCTGCTCGGCCGCCAGCGAACGCGTGCCGCCCAGCCAGCAGGCCCACTTCGCCTCCTCCTCGCGCTGGACGCAGAGCAGGCGCCGGTCGAGCGTCTTCGCGACCTCCCGCACCAGCTCCTCCGCCCCCTCCCCTCTGGCCATCAGCGCGACGTGGTGGCCGTCGAGGTCATAGCCGAGCTCGGAGCTGTCGACGAGCTTGCCCGCGAGCAGAGCTTTGACGCACTCGCGCCGCCGCTCCGCGGCGTTGCGGGGACGGCGGTTCACCTCGCGAGCGTGCTCCTCGCTGACCTCGGCGATCAGTTGCTCGCCGAGCGTCGCC
>JALZHV010000371.1 GCA_030860625.1 Actinomycetota bacterium | reverse complement strand
CTACCGGGGGGTCGCCACGGCCGAGGAGGTCCGCGCCGACCCGTTCGCGGCGCTGGCGCGCTTCCCGCTGCTCGGCCGCGACGCGGTGCGGGCCAACTGGCGGGAAATGCTCTCCGACGTCGGCGACCGCTCCAAGTGGGCCGAGAACACCTCCGGCGGCTCGACCGGCGAGCCGGTGCCGCTGCGCCAGGACCCCGAGCACCTGGCGCTGACGGTGGCGGTCCGCGAGGTCTACTCGACCTGGGCCGGCGGCGGCCTCGGCGAGCCCGAGCTCTACATCTGGGGCTCGGAGAAAGACCTCGAATCGGGGATCGGCTCGCCGCGCAACCGGCTCGGCAACGGGCTCCTGCGGCGCTCGATGCTGAACGCCTTCCTGCTCACCGACGAGACGATGGAGGCGATCCTGGCGCGGCTGCGCAAGGGCCCTCCCCACCTCGTGATCGCCTACGCGCAGGCCGCCTACGAAGTGGCGCGGTTCGCCGAGAGGGAGGGGATCGAGGTGCCGCCGCAGCGGGGGATGATCGCCACCGCGGGGACGCTCTACGACTTCATGCGCGAGCAGCTGGAAGCGACCTTCGGCTGCCCGGTGCTGAACCGCTACGGCTCCCGCGAGACCGGCGACATGGCCGGTGAGTGCACCCACCGCACCGGCCTCCACGTGCTGCCCTGGAACTGCCACGTCGAGGTGGTCGGGCCAGACGGCGAGCCGGTCGGGCCGGGCGAGGAGGGCGAGATCGCGGTGACCGGGCACACCAACCGGGCGATGCCCCTCATCCGCTACCTAATTGGCGACCGCGCCCGCCTGCCGGAGCAGCCGATCGAGTGCCCCTGCGGCCGCCGGACCCAGATGCTGGCCGAGGTGACCGGCCGCAACGTCGACATGTTCCTCGGCAGCGACGGCCGCATGGTCGACGGCGAGTACTTCACCCACCTCATGTACTTCCGCCCCTGGCTGCGCCAGTTCCAGGTCGTCCAGCGGTCACCCACCCACGTCCTCTTCCGCGTCGCCTGCGAAGACACCGTCCCCGAGGCCGACATGGAGGAAATCGCCACCAAGACCAAACTCGTCCTCGGCGACACCTGCGAAGTCTCCTTCGAGCAGGTCGAAGCGATCGAGCCCAGCCCCTCCGGCAAGCTCAGGTACACGATCAGGGAGTTCTAAGCGCAGGAACGACTCAGCATTTCGGTGAGCGCTTGATTGCCAGGTGATCAAGGTCCAAAACGCCGTTGCAGGCTTGGATCTTGCGAGTGAATGCGCATTGGTGAACGAACGCGAGAGTGGTAATCATGCCGCACTTGGGCTGTGGCTCGACCCAGACGATGCCCTGCAAGTGGAAGGGCTTTTTCGTGGGGACTGTGCACACGCCCATTTCCTCAACGACCCGGCACCGCATTGGAATCCGGTTGCCGTCGTTGCCGCGAGCCCAGGCCCGTACCGCTCTGATCGCGGATTTTCGCTGGGAAATACCCGGTGAGAAATGCTGCAACCGGAAGACGCTCTCTCCACCGGGGGGTCCAAATAACTCGCGTTCCTTCAGCTTATGGTTTCGGCAACTGGCCCTGAACCTGATTTCACCAGAACCTCCCGCCGAGATCTGACCGTGCGGGCAGATCTCTTTCTCCAGCTTGATGTCAGTCACAGCTCGGGGGCTCATGCCCTTATCTCCAGAGCCGCGAGCCTTACCCATCGCGTCCGACCCGACTTGCTCGGTCTGACTGTCTCCACTGCCGCAACCAGACAGGAAGGCCATGACCAGAGCAGCAGAAAAGGCCAAGCACACGATCCGTTGAGGTCCGAGCATCAGGCTGGAATGAACCCGCGCCCGAAAACGACTATGAACGGAGCGTCGGGTCCATACTCCTTGGCAATTAAACGACGGACGCGGGCGACGTGTTCGGTTTCGACTTCGATCTTGTTGGCGAGGTAGGCAATGGAGCTGCTGTTGATCAGCCTCCGGAGAGTCGGGCTCCTCCGCAGTGCGAAGTTAAGCCAGATCTCCTCCAACTCCGCCTCCGTGTAGATCGGCGTGACCGGGAAGGACCTAAAACGCTCAGGGGCGATCAGGCGCTGCTTGAGCTTCTCCAGAGTGGCCTCCGGTTCGACAGTGAAGCCGACGTAGATGATCCCCCCAGCCGCTTCGTCGATCTCATAGCCCGCGTAGGTGGAGAGGGCATTCTTAGCCACCCAGTCCCCTTCTTCAACCAGATCTTGGAAGTGTTCGCGATAGACGTCGCGATATTCCAACTCGACCTGCTCGAAGGCGCGCAGCGGCATACCGAAGGCTTCCTCTTCGTAAGTCCAACGGGCAACCGGGTCGCCGTCGCGCCAAGCTTGGAGAAGGCCCTTGGCGCGCCGGAGGATCGC
>JALZHV010000073.1 GCA_030860625.1 Actinomycetota bacterium | reverse complement strand
GGGCCGGGGTGGGGCGTAGGCGCGCAGGAGCTCCAGCGCGACGTCCGTGACCGTCGCAGCGTCGTTGACGGGTGCGGCCAGCGTCCGCGCGCGCGTGACCGTGGTCCAGTCGTCGAGCCGGACCTTGATCCCGATCGTGCGGCCCGCGAGCTCCCGCTTGCGCAAGCGCCGGCAGAGCTCCTCCGAGAGCTCCCCGAGGTGCCGCTCCAGCTCGGCCCGCTGGGTGACGTCGATGTCGAAGGTGATCTCGGTCGACTGCGATTTGGTCTCGTGTTCGGGCGTGACCGGGGTCTGGTCCCAGAGGTTGCCGCGGGCGTGGAGCCAGGCGCCGGAGCGCGGCCCGAAGCTGGCTTCCAGCTCCTCGCGCTTGCGCCGGCGCAGGTCAGACAGCGTCCGGATCCCCATCGACTCCAGCCGCGAGACCGTTTTCGGCCCGATCCCGGGGATCAGGCCGGGGGAGTGGTCGGCAAAGCGTTCCAGCGCGTCCTCCCGCGAGAGGACCACCAGACCCGCCGGCTTCCCTAGCTCGCTGACGATCTTCGCCAAGAGCCGGCTCTCGGAGATCCCGACCGAGCAGGTCAGCTGCGTCTCGGTCCGGATCTCGGCCTGCACCCGCCGCATCGTCGACTTGGGGGAGAAGAGCCCGGTCAGGTCCAGGTAGGCCTCGTCCAGCCCGACGACCTCGACCACTTCGACGTTCCGCCGCAGGACGTCCATCACCTGGCCCGATGCCTCCCGGTAGGCGGGGAAGTCCGGCCGCAGGTAGACCGCGTTGGGCAGCCGCCGCCGCGCCACCGCCGCCGGCATCGCCGAATGAATCCCCGCCAGCTTCCGCGCCTCGTAGCTGGCCGTGGTCACCACCGCCCGCGGCCCCGACCCGCAGACCACCACCGGCTTCCCCTTCAGCTCCGGCCGCCGCCGCAGCTCCACCGACGCGTAGAACGCGTCCATGTCGAGATGGGCGATGGTGCGCTGCCACTCCTGCATGCACCCAGGGTAAGCGCGATCTCAGCGGAGGAAGCGGGCCTTGGAGGCCGACTCAGGGTTCCACTTCCAACCTCAGCCGGTCAGTCCCAGGGAAGACCCTGATCGGCTCGTCCTCGAACGAGTAGACCTCCAATTCGGCCAGGCACCCGTCCTTGACGAAGAGCAGGACGCCGCCGATTGGGTTCCCGTCCTCGTCGAGGACCGTCGCCTGATTCGGGATCGGGTAAGGAGGAGCGTCTTCCGCCGGAGCCCTGTCGACAGCCAGCTCCACCGTCGCGCACCCGCACCCGCAGCGACCCACCACCCTGGCGCCTGGAACCTGCTCGAGGAGCTCGTCGCGCCCAGCGAAATCCGCGTGGTCCAGCAGCACCCGGATGACTGCCGTCTCCTCTGGTTTCAGCCGCCTCGACTCCACTCGCTGAAGCTCAGACGCTGTCGGGGAACTGCCGGTATCGCGGCGGGTGACCGCCGGGGATCCGCTTCGCGTAGAAGTGCAGCGGCTCGGTTCGCTTGCTGTTGCTGCCCAGGCGCCAGTAGCGGTCGGTCCGGCAGTGGGCCTTGCGCGGGGCGAAAAGGCCGGTGTCCATGGACAGGTAGCTGCCGGTCATGTAGCCCGGACGTACCCGCGCGGTCATGATTTCCCGGGAGTAGACGGATTCCGTGTAGACGCTCTCCACGCGGATGCGGCCGCCCGGCCCGAACTGGAAGGGAGTGGTGTAGATGCTGGTCGAGTCGCGCGGAGGGATCCTGCCGGCGTACTGACCCCAATAGACCCGGATCTGACGCTGGAAACGGCGCCCCTTGCGATCGGTGCAGAACTGGGTGGTCGCGACGCGCCCGTAGCGAACCCAGTGGCCGCGGATTTCGAATTCGACCTGGATGCGGTCGCCGCCGCCGCGGTAGTAGGCCGCTCTTCCTTCTGCGGGGACGAGCAACATCAGGAAGGCGACCAGGCAGAGTGCTCGACTTGACCTCATGCCGGGGATGTTCCCGATCCAGGCGCGGCTTAGACTTCCCCCATGGCTTCCCCCGAGGCGAAGAACCTGGAGGCGATCTCCAAGGCGATCGACCAGCACAACATGAACTGCCCGTTCCCGGCGGCGGAGGTGCGGATGAACCCGTTCGAGGTCGAGCGGCTGGGGTGGGAGACGATCCGGGGGTTGCCGGTGGTGCCGGACGGGGCGATCGGGACGGGACGGTTCCGCATCGTCTGCTCGCGCGACATGGAGGACGACGGGCTGGAGATCACCGAGGCCGTCGGCAAAGAGCTGGAGACCGCCGCGCCGGCGCGCAACTGAGCGGCGCTAGACCTCGTTCCAGAGGTCGAGTCCCAGTTCGCTCGCCCGTCTTTCCAGTTCGACGTTGAGCTGGGAGAGCTCGCCGGTCCAGATCAGCACGCCCATGCCGATCAGGATCAGGCCGCCGACGGCGACGATCGCCTGGTAGTGGCGCTTGACGACGGCGAAGGCGGTGGTCATCTGCGAGAAGGCCAGGGCGGTGAGGAGGAAGGGGATCGCCAGGCCGGCCGAGTAGACCGCGAGGAGGAAGGCGCCGCGGCCGGTCGAGCCCGAGAGGGAGGCGGCGGTGAGGATCGCCCCCAGGGTCGGGCCGATGCAGGGGGTCCAGGCGATCGCGAAGGCGGCGCCGGCGACGATCGGGCCGCCCGTCCCCGCCCGCTCGAGCAGCGCGTCGACGCGCCACTCGCGGTTGAGGCGGACGACGAAGATCGAGCCGACGAAGAGCAGGCCCATCGCGATCATCAGGGCGGCGGAGATTTTTTCCAGCAGGGGCTTGTTGTCGTCGAGGAAGGAGCCGAGGGCGGTCGCGGTCAGGCCCATCGCGATGAAAATCGCCGAGAAGCTGGCGACGAACAGCAGGCTCGGGCCGAGCACCCGGCGCCAGCTTGCGTTCTCCAGCTCGCTCGCGGAGACCCCGGTGACGGCGGAGAGGTAACCGGGTACCAGGGGGAGGACACAGGGCGAGAGGAAAGAGACGATCCCCGCGGCGAGCGCGGCGAGGATCCCGACCCCGGAGGCGGGATCGGCGCTGACGGCGGCGTGGATCACGACCCCGAGATTACCCGCGCACCCGCTTGGCGCGGTAAGTTTGGCCAGCCAGCCAAACCGGGAGACCGTAACGAGGAGGAGCAAGATGGCGAAGGAGCGGCGTTCACTCAGCGGCAAGGTCGTGGCGATCACGGGCGGCGCCCGCGGGATCGGCAAGACGACCGCGGCCGCGCTGGTCGCGAAAGGCTGCCGCGTCGCCCTCGGCGACCTCGACCTGGAGCTGACCGAGAAGACCGCGGCGCAGCTCGGCGGCGGCACGATCGCGCTGCCGCTCGACGTCACCGACCGCGCCTCGTTCGCGCGCTTCCTCGACGAGACCGAACGCCAGCTAGGGCCCCTCGACGTCCTCGTCAACAACGCCGGGGTGATGCCGGTGACGCCGCTGATCGAGGAGAGCGACGACTCGATCCGTCGCCAGCTCGACATCAACCTCTACGGCGTCATCGTCGGCACCCAGCTGGCGATCGAGCGGATGCGGCCGCGGCGCAGCGGTCACGTCGTCAACGTCGCCTCCTCGGCCGGGAAAGCCGGCGTCCCCGGGATCGCGACCTACTCGGCGACCAAGCACGCCGTCGTCGGCCTCACCGAGGCGGCGCGGGCCGAGCACGTCGAGGACGGAATCGATTTCTCCTACGTCATGCCGATCACCGTCAACACGCAGCTGATCGAAGGGTTGGCCGACCAGCGGGGCGTCAAGCGGGTCGAGCCCGAGGACGTCGCCGCCGAGATCGCCGACGCGCTGGAAACGGCGAGGGTCGACGTCTACGTGCCGCGGCAGCTGCGCGCCTCGGTCGTGCTCGGGACGCTGCTGCCGCGCCGCGCGCGCGAGGCGCTGGGCCGCTTCATGGGCGTCGACAAGGTGATGACCGAGGTCGACCCGGCCAAGCGCCGCGCCTACGAGGAGCGCGTCGCCGCGAGCGAGCCGAGTCAGGAAGGCGCAGCCGAGGAAAGAGCGGAACCGCAACGGGGCGCGGCCTGAATTCAGCGGACGCTGAATTTTGGTCCCTATAGGGGCCTCGATTCAGCGAAGACCAGATAGGAGAACCAGTCATGGGAAGGATCTACGGCGCGACGTGGGGGAGGGGCTTCTCCGCCCTCTACGACCGCGGTTTCAAGGCAAGCGAAGAGGCGGGCCTGCGGGAGATGCGGCGCGAGCTGCTCGCGCGGGCGCGGGGGAGGGTGCTGGAGATCGGCGCCGGGACCGGCCTCAACCTCGAGCTCTACCCCGACTCGGTCGAGGACCTGACGATCACCGAGCCCGACCCGCACATGATCAAGCAGCTCCGCAAGAAGCTGGCGCAGGCGGCCCGGCAGGCTGAGGTCATCGAGGCGGGTGCGGAAAGCCTGCCGTTCGAGGACAACGCCTTCGACACCGCCGTAGTCACCCTGGTCCTCTGCACGGTCCCCGACCAGGCGGCCTCGCTGGCGGAGATCCGCCGCGTCCTCGCACCCGACGGCCAGCTCCTCTTCCTAGAGCACGTCCGCTCCCTGGACCCGGGAATGGCCAAGTGGCAGGACCGCCTCGAGGGCCCCTGGCGCTTCCTCGGCGACGGCTGCCACTGCAACCGCGACACCGTCTCCGCCATCAGCGCCGCCGGCTTCCAGCTCGGCGACGTCGAGCGCCCCGAGTTCCCGAAGGGCCTCCCGATCATCAAGCCGATGGCGAAGGGCGACGCGAGGGCGAGCGCGTCAGCGAAAGTCACCCCTGGACCATGAGTAACTCGCTATAGGAAGCACCGCGATGAGAAGCCCCAGCATGGCGATGCTAATCGCGACCCAGCAAATACCGAGGATGTCCAGCCAGCCAGCGTGGCCGGCTTCCCCGTAGGCCGCCAGCCCAACGCTGGCCGCAACGGCGACAAAGCCGCAAAGACCGATCCCACAGGCTCCGCCAAGCCAGTAGATGTGGCTCTTGCGGTCACCTTTGGTGGATGAGGCATAACCGGCCGTTGCCACGGCGAAAGCGACAAGCAAGGCAGATCCAACCTGAGCGAGATCTCGAAACAGTTGCGGTGATGGATGAGCGAGGGAGTTGGCTTCGGCGAAGGCCCAGAACGTGAAGGTCAAACCGGCAATGCTGGACAAGGCCTCGGCCAATCCCGAGAAGAAGGGACCGAGCCACACTTGGACGGCATGCAGCCTTTTCTTGATCCAACGCACGATAATGGCGGTTATGTCAACTTGGAGCAGGAACTCTCAGGAAGCTGCTTCGATGGCCTCTTCCAGATCCCCTGAGGAGTTGGGGGTTCCCAGGGGTTCTAGGCCCTGGGTTTTCGGGCCTTTTATGGCGAAGGACGGCGTGCCGGTGAAGCCGAGCTGTTGGGCTTCTTCGGAGGTTTCTTCGACCTGTTGCTCGAGGTCGGCGCGATCCGCCTTCCATTTGGTGAGGTCTTTGACGCCTGCGGCTTTGGCCACGGCTTCCAGGAACTCGTCGTCGGCGTAGCCGGAGCCCTCTTCGCCCTGGTTGCGGTAGAAGAGCTCGACGAAGTTCCAGCCGCGGCCCTGGGCTCCCGCGGCGAGGGCCGCGGCGCCGGCGGGCACTGAGTCTTCGTCGATGATCGCGAAGTTGCGGAAGGAGATCTTCGCCTCGCCGCGTTTGACCGGGCCTGCGATCACCGGCGGCAGGATCTGCTCCGTGTAAGCCGCGCAGGCCGGGCACTGCAGGTCGCCGAACTCGACCACTTCGACCGGCGCCTCGGGGTCGCCGAGGACCAGTCCCTGCTGCGGGATTCCCCGCAAGTGCCGGTTGACCTCGGCGGCTCCGTCGATCTCCGTGTCGCCGCCGTCCCCGCTGGAGGCGTTGACGACGATCAGGACGAGGACGATTGCCAAGGCCAGGAACGCGGCCCCCGCGGCGGCCTGCAGCAGCTTGGTGCGGCGCTCCTGGTTCACCGCTCCGCCCCCGCGTAGGCGACCAGCCGGATCGCCTGCAGCGCGAAGAGGATCGTCATCAGGACGGCGCTGGCCACGCACCACTGGCAGATCGCTTCGATCTTGAAGATCTCGATGTAGGTGAGGAAGACGCTGTAGCCGAAGCCGCCGAGGGCGAGGACGAAGCCGCCGAGGCGGGCGGCGTCGGTGGCGAAGAACGCGGTCGCCAGCAGCAGCAGGTAGCCGATCACCCCGAAGACGGCGATGTTGATGCCGGCGACCTCCGAGTAGGAGCTTTCGGCGACGGTCTTGCAGCCGCTGCCGCCGGCGAGGCAGACCGGCGAGCCGCCGCCGGACTCGGAGATCGCGATGTAGGCGGCGACGCCGACCCCGAGGGTGGCGATGAAGGCGATCGCGCGGCGCAGGTTGCCCTCGCCGGCCCAGCCGGCGATCTTGGCCCAGTTGGCGGAGTTCACGGCGCTGACGATATGGCTTCCGCGTAAAAGCTCGCTAAGGCGCGCGAGAGCTTGCCGCCCTGCCAGGCGAGCGGCGATTCCCCCTGCCCCTCGCCGATCAGCTCGCCCTGTGGCAGCGCCTCCGCATAAGCCGCGGCCGTCGCGTACGGGTGCCCCGGGTCGGCGTCGTCGTTGCTGGCGACGACCAGCGCCGGCGCCTCGACCGCCCCCAGCTCCTCCAGCGAATCGAACGGGCGCGAGCGCGGCACCTCCCGCAGCGCCTGCGCCAGCGCCTCGGAATGCTCCTGGCGCTCCATCCGCTCCCGGGTGAAGCGCGCGACCGAGTCGCGCCACTTGGCGTCGGTCCCCTGCTTCTCCGTTATGTAGGCGACGAAGCCGTCGATGCCCTCGGCCTCCAGCGCCGCCGCCAGCCCGTCCCAGTACTGCAGCGACTCGGGCCTGATCTCGCCGCCGTAGGTCGGCCCGATCAGGACCAGCCCCGCCAGCCGCTCGGGATGGCGCAGCGCGTAGGCAGCGGCGGTGTGGGCGCCCATCGAGTGGCCGCCGAGGACGAACCGCTCCTCCCCGACCTGCGCCTCCACCACCCGCTCCAGATCCTCCACCAGCTGCGGGTATCCATAACTCTCCCCCGCCGGGGCGGGATCGGACTCTCCGTGCCCTCGCGCGTCATAGGTGAGGACGGTGTGTCCGGCCCGCTGCAGCGCCTTCGACCCGTGCAGGACGTAGCGCCGCGTCGCCGTGACCCCGTGCAGGAG
>JALZHV010000370.1 GCA_030860625.1 Actinomycetota bacterium | reverse complement strand
CCTTATGCCCAACCGCAAAACCAAACCGACCAGCCCGGGCCGCCGCTTCGCGACCTACCCGCTGCGCGAGCAGGTGACCGCCTCCGAGCCGGAGCGGAAGCTGACCGAAGGGCTGAAAAAGTCCGGCGGCCGCAACGCCAACGGCCGCGTCACCGCCCGCCACCGCGGCGGCGGCGCCAAGCGGCGCTACCGCAAGATCGACTTCAAGCGTCTCAAGGACGGCGTGCCCGCGAAGGTCGCCTCGATCGAGTACGACCCCAACCGCACCTGCTACATCGCCCTCCTGCACTACGCCGACGGCCACAAGGACTACATCCTCGCCCCCTCGCAGCTCGGGGTCGGCGACGTCGTCAAATCGGGTCCCGAGGCCGACATCAAACCCGGCCACGCGATGGAGCTCGCCCAGATGCCGACCGGCACGATCGTCCACAACGTCGAGCTGATCCCCGGCCAGGGCGGCAAGCTCGGCCGCTCCGCCGGCACCTCGATCCAGCTGGTCGCGAAGGAGGGGGACATGGTCACCCTGCGCCTGCCGTCCTCGGAGATGCGGATGGTCCGCGCCAACTGCCGCGCCACCGTCGGCACCCTCTCCAACGCCGAGCACCAGAACCTCAAGGTCGGCAAGGCCGGCCGCAGCCGCCACAAGGGCAAGCGCCCGCAGACCCGCGGCGTCGCGATGAACCCCGTCGACCACCCGCACGGCGGCGGCGAGGCGCACCACACGCCCGGCGGCCACCCGGTGACCCCGTGGGGCAAGCCGACGCTCGGCTACCGCACCCGCAAGAAGGGCAAGCAGTCCGACCGCTACATCGTCCGCGGCCGTCGCCGCGGCAAGAAGAAGGGCCGTTAAGCATGGGACGTTCGACGAAAAAGGGCCCGTGGGTCGAGGAGCGCCTGATGGGGCGGATCACTTCGATGAACGAGGCCGGCAAAAAACAGATGGTGAAAACCTGGTCGCGGACCTCGACGATCTTCCCGGAGATGGTCGGCCACACGATCGCCGTCCACGACGGCAAAAAACACGTCCCGGTCTTCATCTCGGAGTCGATGGTCGGCCACAAGCTCGGCGAGTTCGCCCCGACCCGGACCTTCCGGTCGCACAGCGGTAAGGACTAGGCATGGCCGACGAGAAGAAACCGACGACGAACAAAGCCGACGCGGCGAAAGCCTCGGGCGAAAAAGCCGAGGCCAAAAAAGCGGCGAAAAAAGACGACGCCAAAGCGGCGAAAGCCAAAAAACCGGCTGCCAAAAAAGAGTCGAAAAAAGCTGCCAAAAAAGCCGACGGCAAAGAGAAAACCGGAACCAAAAAAACTTCCAAAGCGAAAAAAGAGCCGGCCAAAAAAGCCGCTCCGAAAGCTCCGGCCGCGCCTCCTGTCGTCAAAGCGAGCGCCCGCTACGTGCGGATCGCGCCGCGCAAGGTCCGCCTCGTCGCCGACCAGGTGCGCGGCCTGCACATCGAAAAGGCGCGGGCGCTGCTGCAGTTCTCTCCCCGCAGCGCCGCCCAGGACATCCACAAGCTGATCAACTCCGCCGCCGCCAACGCGGAAAACAACCACGACCTGATCGGTGACGAGATGAAAGTCGCCTCGATCACCGTCGACGAGGGGCCGACCCTGCGCCGCTTCCGCCCCCGGGCGATGGGCCGGGCGACCCCGATCAACAAGCGAACCAGCCACATCCGTGTGGCTCTGACCCCGGTGGAGGACTAGAGCATGGGACAGAAGATCCACCCCGAGGGTTTCCGCGTCGGCTACATCCACGACTGGAAGTCGAACTGGTACGAGGACAAAAACTTCGCCGACGTTCTCCAGGAAGACCTGAAGATCCGGGACCACATCAACAACAAGCTTGCCCACGCCGGCCTCTCGAGCATCACGATCGAGCGCCGGGGTGAGGTCGCGGTCGATATCCACACCGCGCGGCCCGGCATCGTCATCGGCAAGTCCGGCAGCGAAGTCGACGCCCTGCGCAAAGACCTGCTCAAGCTCACCGGCAGCCCGGTGAAAGTGAACATCCGCGAGGTCAAGCGCCCCGAGCTCGACGCCAAACTGGTCGCCCAGTCGATCGCCGAGCAGCTGCAGAACCGGGTCGCCTTCCGGCGGGCGATGAAACGCGCCCTCACCTCGGCGATGCGCTCGGGCGCCAAGGGCGTCAAGGTCCAGGTCTCCGGCCGCCTCGGCGGCGCCGAGATGGCGCGGACCGAAAGCTACTCCGACGGTCGCGTGCCGCTGCACACCCTGCGCGCCGACATCGACTACGGCTTCTTCGAGGCCCGCACGACGACCGGCCGGATCGGCGTCAAATGCTGGATCAACAAGGGCGAGGTGATGCCGGAGGGCTTCCGCTCCGACCTCGCCTCGATGGACGAGCCCCAGAA
>JALZHV010000072.1 GCA_030860625.1 Actinomycetota bacterium | reverse complement strand
GTGGCGATTCCGCCCGACCCGTAGGTGGGGACGAGCGCGCCGTCGGGCGAGTAACGGGCGACCCGCAGCGCTTTCGCGGCCGGGTCCCAGCCGGCGACGAGCGCGCCGCCGTCCGGCAGCAACGCCAGCGCCGTCGGGCGCGGCATGCCCGCAGCTTCGACGTTGACGGCGCCGCCGGCGAACGAGGGGTCGAGGCTGCCGTCGGCGAGGAAGCGGACCAGCCCGCACGGGCCGTAGCCGCCGGCCGCGACCAGCTTCTGGTCAGCCGTCACCGCGACCGAGGAGAAGGGCGGGCCGGCGAAGAACCCCCGGTATTTCCCCGGCTCCGGCTCGTACCCGCACGCCGCGCGGCCGCCGTCGCCAAACGAGAGATCGGGCGAGCCGTCGCTGTTTCGCAGCCAGATCTCCGGGCCGAAGAACGGCGTCTCGGCGAATTTCCAGTCGGCCATGAAGGCGAGGTCGGTGATGGCCGGGACGAATTCTTCTTGCCACTCTTCTTCCGGCGGCAGGCCGATGTCCTCGCGGAGGAACCCGCGGTAGTCCGCGTCGGGCGCGAAGCGCTGGAAGTCGACGTACTGCAGGTCGACCGCTTCTCCCGCGACGAGAAGGCCGCCCCGCGGGTTCATCGCCGCGGCCAGGAGCTGCCACTGTTCCCCGTTGCCGGAGCCGAAGCCCGCTCGCCTGCCCGAGGGGGTGAGGCGCACGACCTTGACCAGGCGGTAGAGGTAGCCGCAGGCTCGCGGCGGGCAGACGCCGACCGGCAGCGCGAGGACGTGGCCGCTCGGCTGCACGAACAGCCGGGCCAGCTCTCCGTATGGCAGGCGCACCTGCCCGGGAGGGCCGAAGCTGCGGTCGCGCCTGCCATCGGAGCGATAGCGGTAGAGGATCACCGACCGTCCCGGCGGCGCCCCGGCAAGCCTGCCGCCGAGGATCAGGTCTCCGCTCTCCTCCAGGGCGAAGTGGGCGCCGAAGCCGAACAGCCGCGGGCGCAGGGCCCCGTCTCCGGAGAAAGTCGTGTCGAGAGCGCCCTCGGCGGTGAAGCGGGCGAGGAGCGGCCTCGTGTCCTTGGCGAGCTGGAGCAGCGCCACCGCCCGCCCCTGGCCGTCGACCGCGAAGTCGACCAGGCGCTTCTTCTTCGCGACCGCGACGCCGCAGCCGAGCGAGAGGAGGAAGCAGAGCGCGAGGGCGGCGGCCGCGAGGCGCTTCACGGCCGCAGCTCGGCGTGGTCCCGGTACCAGTCGAGGGTGCGGATCAGGCCGTCGCGCAGCTCCACCTCCGGGCGCCAGCCGGTCATCTCCCGCAGCTTCGTCGAGTCGACGTACTGGCGGTCGATCTCGCCGCTGGGGTTGCCGGTGCCGAGGAATTCCGGCTGCAGGGCGGTTCCCGATACCTCCACAACCGTCTTCAACACCTCGGCGACCGAAAAGGGTCGCTCCCCGCCGGCGTTGAACGCCTCCCCCGCTCCCGGGCCGCCGGCGCCGACGGCGTGCTCGACCGCGAGGTAGGCAGCCACGGCGTCGCTGACGTAGAGGAAGTCCCGTTCGGGGCTGCCGTCGGAGCGGATCTGCGGGCGGCGGCCGTCGAGGACGGCGGCGATCGCCTCCGGAATCAGGCGGGAGAAGTTGGGGTCGCCGCCGCCGTAGATGTTGGCGAACCGCGTCACCGCCACCGGCAGGCCGTAGGCGGGGGAATAGCTGAGCGCGATCGCGTCGGCGGCGGCCTTGCTCGCCTCGTAGGGCGAGGCCGGCTGCAGCCGCATGTCCTCGCGGTAGGGCAGCTCCTCGCTGGGGCCGTAGGCCTTGTCGGAGGAGGCGACGATCACCGCCGGCACGTCGGCGCGGCGGCAGGACTCGAGCAGCGACCACGTCCCTCGCACGTTGATTTCGAAGGTCTGGGTGGGGTCGGCCATCGCCGGCCCCACCAGGGTCTGGGCGGCGAGGTGGAAGACGACGTCGAACTCGCCGGCGGCGATCGTCGCCTCGACCGCGGGGGCGTCGCGGAGGTCGACCTGGAGCAGCTCGACGTCGGAGTCGATGCCCTGCAGCGCCAGGCCGGAGCTCGGCGGCGGCGCCAGATCCAGGACGGTGACGGCGTCGCCGCGTTCCAGCAGCGCCCGCGCCAGGTTCGAGGCGACGAAGCCGTGGCCGCCGGTGACCAGGGCCCGCTTCAAGAGGCCTCCACCGCCGCCGCGTCCCAGACGCGCCAGGGGGCGCGGCCGGCGGTCCAGAGGTCGTTGAGGACGACGGCGTCCTTGTAGGTGTCCATGCAGTCCCAGAAGCCCTCGTGCCGGTAGGCGCGCAGCTGGCCGTCGTCGGCGAGGCGCGAGAGCGGCTCGCGCTCCAGCACGCTGCCGGCGTCCAGGTAGTCGAGGACGCCGGGCTCGAAGCAGAAGAAGCCGCCGTTGATCCAGTGCTCGCTGCGCGGCTTCTCGACGAACCCGGTGACCGCGTCGCCCGCGAGCTCCGCCACCCCCCACTGCAGGTTCGGCCGCACCACCGTCACCGTCGCCAGCGCCCCCTGCTCCTCGTGGAACTCGACCAGCGCGTCCAGGTCGACGTCTGCGACGCCGTCGGCGTAGGTGGCGCAGAAGCGCTCCCCCCCGAGTCGCTCCCCGAGGGCGCGCACGCGGGCGCCGGTGGGCGTGTCGAGGCCGGTATCGACGCACTCGACCCGCACCCCCTCCGGCCAGCGCTCCTTCCGCGCGAACTCCTCGACCGCCTCGCCCATGTAGCCGGTCGCGAGCAGGAAGCGATCGAAGCCCTGCGCGGCGTAGATCTGGACCACATGCCAGAGGATCGGCCGGCCGCCGATCTCGACCAGCGCCTTCGGCACCGACTCGGTCCGCTCGCGCAGCCGCGTGCCGCGACCGCCGCAGAGGATCACCACGGGAGGCTTCATCGGCGGGCATTATCAGGCACCGACCGCCGCGGCGTGTCCGACCCTTAATCGCGAGGAGCGATTCGTCCCTGCGGTGCCGGCCGCGGCTGGTCGTCGGCCATCGAGCCGGGCGCGTCCTTTGCAGCCTCTGCCATCGCTTCGATCGCCCTGACCTCGACATCGGCAACCTGCTCCTGCCATTTTGTGAGTCGGTAGCTGGGCGGCTCCGCCAGGAGATCCGAATAGGCCACTTCATCATTGAGCATCGGCGGTGTCGCATAACCCTGCGAAAAACGGCTGCCCATCTCCTCCAAGACAGCCAGGGAAGACCGAAAGCGAATCCACCGGTGGTTGTCCCAGGTGATTTTCTGGTCAGAGGGAGCCGGAACCGCGTAGGCGTCACGCAGACGGATCGCCGCGGCTCGCCCTCTTGCCGTCAGCGCCTCGATTCGCTCCGGCGGCATCGTCAGGTTCATCCCACCCTCGTCCTCGTTGAGGCTGACATGAGCGACGCGGTCGCGGTAGCCAGGCGCCCGCATCAGTGCCTCGTCGACACGGTTCTGCATCGTCTTCATCACGTTCGAGAAGAACTCCACCAGCCGCGTATCAAAGAAGCTTTCCCCAGGCTTGGAGAAGCGATACCACCACTCGGCGATCCCGTCGTTGTTGGCTGTGACCATCGAGGTGTTCTCCTCCTCGTTGCTGCTTGGTGTCTGCCACGGCGCGAACGGCCGCAGGTTGATCGCGAACGTCGGCCACCGCGGCACCAGGCGGTCGAAGAAGTGGATCGGGAAGTTGCTGGAGATGCCACCGTCGGAGAACCAGCAGCACTCCGCCTTGGGCTTTGTTTTCGGCCGCCCCGCCGGCCACTTCTCGCAGTCGATCGCCAGCGGGTCCCAGCCGTCTTCCTGGTCACCCGCCCACTTCTTCCAGTCCTTCAAGACCGCGTTGGCAGGGCAAGACATGTCGAGGTTCCAGAGCGGCACCGCACTGAGCAAGACCGGGAAGGAGAGGCTCATCCTGGTGGCGACGAGGACAGGCATGTCGGCGGGAGCCGGCAGCGGCAGGAGGGGGCGCATCAGGGCCTGGCGGATGCGAGATTCGCGAATCTTCTTTGTGTTGTAGTCACGCGGAGGCGGTGCCGGATGGTCTTCCATCCACCGCACCACCTCCTCCGGGAAGAGGCGCCGGAACTCCTCCGGATCGAAGAACCATTCACGGCTGTCCCAGGGCAGCTGGTGCGCGCGACGGTTGGTCAGGTTGGTCGTCATCATCGCCAGCTGCAGCCAGCGCTGATCTGGGTCCTTGGGAACCTCCTCTCGGCCTTTATCTGGCCCCGCCCATAGATGGCCAAACGTAAGTGGTGTGTCGCGCGGAAGATGAGCGAGGTCGTTGAGCAGGTCCCCCAGCCATGGCGTCAACGGCTTCACGTTCCAGGCTCCGTCGCTTGATTCCCCTCGGCAGAGGCCAAAGCCGTTGTTAGGCACCTTGCGACTGGCTTCCCACGCGATTCGAGCGGCGACGGCAAGCGAGGCGCCGAGGAAGGCAAACAGCAACGCCAACAGCGCGAAGACAGTTGCCGCGGCGAACCTCAGCAGCACGGAATCGACGGTTTCCACCCCCACCAGCGCGGCAGCCGCCAAGGCGAGTCCCGGAAGAGCCCCAAGCATTGCCGCGGGCAGGTGTTCTCCCACCGCGGCCGTGATCGCTCCCCTCGGGCCGCGGTCGACGCCCGCGAGCAGGACCGCGTACAGCTTCCGCGTCTTCTTTTGTGGCTGGAAGAGGTTTCGCAGGTTTGTGCCGGCGCCGAGCCATTCCGGCAACCCCGCCAGCTTGTTGAAGCCCTTTTTCTTGCGCCCGTACTCAGCGGCTGCCGTCGCCGCGGCGGCGATCGCCCCCGCCGAGGTTCCACCTACGTTGCGGAAGCGATAGGTCTGGGCGAGCTCGCAGACCGCAAGCGGGTACACAACCCCGCTCGTGATCCCACCCTTCATCACGATGTCGCAGCTTCGCTCCGGTGCCGAGTAGTCGGCGCCCTTCAGCTCCCTGCTGTCTTGATTCACCAACAGACCCCTCAAGCCAGGCAGAGTACCGCAAGGTTCCTATAGAGGAACTTTTGCTCGAGCTCAGCCCCCGGCTACCGCCGGGAGGATCGTCACCTCGTCGCCGTCGTTGATCGAGGTCTCCAGGCCCTGCTGGAAGCGGATGTCCTCGCCGGAGACGTAGACGTTGACGAAGCGGCGCAGGTCGCCATCCTGGGTGATCCGGTCGCGCAGGCCGTTGTGGGCGTCGAAGACGGCGTCGAGGACCTCGCCGACGGTCGATCCCTCTACTTCGAGCTCCGCATTGCCGCCGGTGGCGGCGCGCAGCTGGGTCGGGATCTTCACGGTGACTGACATCTAGACGGCTACCTCCTGGCGGAACTCGGTCTCGAAGCTCTCGAGACTGGGGTCGATCTCGTGCATCTGGAACGTATCGCGCGTCGCGTCGAGCGTCTTCAGCCCCTCGCCGGTGATGTAGACGACGACCCGCTCGCCGTCGCGCAGCTCGCCCCGTTCCGCCAGCTTGCGCAGCACCCCGACGGTGACGCCGCCGGCGGTCTCGGTGAAGATCCCGGTCGTCTCGGCCAGCAGCTTGATCCCTTCGCGGATCTCCTGGTCGGTGACCGCGTCGACGCCGCCGCCGGTACGGCGGGCGTGCTCGACCGCGTAGGGGCCGTCGGCCGGGTCGCCGATCGCGAGGCTCTTGGCGATCGTCTCCGGCCGCTGCGGCTTGCAGACTTCCCAGCCTTCGGCGAACGCGGTCGCGACCGGGCTGCAGCCCTGCGCCTGGGCGCCGTAGAAGGCCGGCTGCTTGCCCTCGACGAGGCCGAGGTCGAGCCACTCCTGGAAGCCGCGGCCGAGTTTGGTGAACAGCGAGCCGGAGGCGATCGGGCTGACCACGCGGTCGGGCAGTTTCCAGCCCAGCTGCTCGACGGTCTCGTAGGCGAGCGTCTTCGAGCCCTCGGCGTAGTAGGGCCGCAGGTTGACATTGACGAAGGCCCACGGGCGCTCCTCCGCCAGCTGCGTGCAGAGGCGGTTGACGTCGTCGTAGTTGCCGCGGACGCCGACCAGCTTGGTCCCGTAGATGCCGGTGGCGAGCAGCTTCTGCTCCTCGAGGTTGGCGGGGACGAAGACGTAGGAGTCGAGCCCGGCCGCGGCGGCGTGGGCGGCGACCGCGTTGGCGAGGTTGCCGGTCGAGGCGCAGGCGACGGTCTCGAAACCGAGCTCCTTCGCTTTGGCGATCGCGACCGCGACGACCCGGTCCTTGAAGGAGTGGGTCGGGTTGGCGGCGTCGTTCTTGATGTAGATCTCGGCGCCGGTGCCGAGGCACTCGGCGAGCCGGTCGGCGCGCAGGAGCGGCGTCATCCCTGGCTCCAGCGGGTCGCTGGCATGGCCCTTGAAGGGGAGGAAGTCCGAGTAGCGCCAGATCCCCTGGCTGCCGGCCTGGATCCGCCGCTTCACCTCGGCCGGGTCGAGCTTGCCGAAGTCGTAGACGACCTCGAGCGGGCCGAAACAGTTTTCGCAGAAGTAGCTGGCGTCCAGCTCGTAGGTGGACCCGCACTCCTTGCACTTCAAGTTCTCTACTGACATCCGATCCTCTTTTCCATCAAAAAAACCTCCGCCGTCCGTGGGGCAGAGGTCCGATCGGACATCCCCCACATCTTCCAGGCCTTCAACTGCTGCGACCTGCTGGAGTTGGCACCTCCCCTCGGACTTGCGTCCGAGGTGGTTGCCGGGGCTTCACTGGGCCAGTCCCTCCACCCCTCTAGATGTGGCGCTTATGTGGGAAGAACCATACCAGGCACTCCCGTCGCCTTCCACCGCGTGCAAGGCGACTAACCTAGGCGGCACGATGAGCCCGCTGCACCACGAGACGATGAGCCCCAACGATGCCGAACCTTCCGAAACCACGGCTGCGGCGGTCGGCCCGGCGCGGCGAGCTCGTCTCTCAGCCCGCGGCGCCTGAGCCGCAGAAGCCGAACGTCGAGCAGATCGACTCCCACGGCCTGCGCTGGGTCAACATCGAGTGGCCGGGCTCGCTGGAGCGCAGCTGGCTCGAGGAGCACTTCGAATTCCACGCGCTCGACCTCGAGGACGTGCTCTCGCGCAACCAGCGGCCGAAGATCGACGTCTACGACGACTACCTCTTCATCGTCCTCCACCTGCCCGTGTTCGACCCGCAGGCCGGTCGCCTCGGCGCCGGCGAGCTCGATCTCTTCGTCGGGCCCGACTACGTGGTCACGATCCCGAAC
>JALZHV010000071.1 GCA_030860625.1 Actinomycetota bacterium | reverse complement strand
CCGTCGACGAGGTGGCCGAGCGCTGGCAGGGAGAGGCGGCCGACCGCCTGCCCGACCTCGTGGTCCGCTGGCGCCCCACCTCCTCGGTCGTTCTCGATGCCCTCCACTCCCCCCGCTTCGGCACCGTGCGCCGCCAGGGCTACGGCAGCGGCCGCACCGGCAACCACACCGACGGCGACGCCTGGGCGATCCTCGCCCCCCGCGCGGGCCGGGCGCGGCAGCTAAATCGACCGGCCCGGATCGCCGATATTCCCGCCACGGTCGCCGCTCACTGCCAGATTCCCCTCACCGGCTTAACCGGAGAACCGCTTATCGACCCCTAATTTTTGCTGGATTACAGTAAACCGGTCAGTTACGTTGCCGATAACTGGGGTATGCAGACGGGTGGAGCCTTGAACTCGGACACTGGATCGGACCTTCTCAGGGACCTAGTCGGTGCCGACGCTTCCGCGCTGCGGCGCCCTCTGCCGGATGGGAGCGAAAGCCTAGGAATCCGCTTGGCCTCCAACTCCACCGCCCCGCAGCGGGCGCGGCGGGCGATCGCGACCCTTGGCGACCGGCTCAGCCCGCGGGCCGTCGCCGACCTGCGCACGGTGGTGAGCGAGCTGGTGGCGATCTGCCTCTCCACCCCCACCGAGGCGGAGACCCCGATCGAGGTGCGGGTGGAGATGCGCGAGGGAGAGCTCCGCGGCGAGGTCGGCCGACCGGGAAACTCCTCGGCCGAGATCAAGGGGGCCGGCGCCGCGCTCAGGATCATCGGCGCCCTGGTCGATGAGTGGGGCGTGGACCCCGACCGCGCCCTAGCCTGGTTCTGCATGTCGACCAGCGACTGACCCTTGCTTTCCGGACGATGAATCGGCTCGGCAGCTTCTCCCTCGACCCAGACAGGAAGACGGTCTCCCTCTCGACCGGGATGCGGGAGATCCTCGGCATCGAGACCGTGGACGGCGTCGCCGACTGGGAGCTCGTGCGGGAGCGCTTCCACCCCGAGGACCGGGCGCAGACCGTCGCGGCGATCGAGGCGGCGGCGGCCGGAGGCGAGCCCCTGCAGCAGGACGTGCGGATCCTCGACCCCGACGGCGAGGTGCGGCTGCTCGAGCTCAGCGCCGAGGCCGTGCCCCGGGCCGGCGGGGACGGGCCGCTGCTCTGCGGGACGGCGACCGAGATCACCGAGGTGCGGCGGCGGCGCCAGCTGATCCTCGGCGAGCTCAGCCGCATCGCCAGCCGGGACACCCCCCTCGACGAGATCATGCAGCAGGCGATCGAGCACGTCGCCCGCGTCCTCAGGGTCGACTTCACCAAGGTCCTCGAGCTCAACTCCGCTCGGACCAACTTCCTCCTCCGCGCCGCCCGCGGCTTCGACGGCGAGCTGGTCGGCGTCGCCCGGGTCGCCGCCACCCCCGACACCCACGCCGGCTACGCGCTGCAGGCAGGCGCCGCGGTGGTGCTCGAGGACCTGCGGACCGAGGAGCGGTTCACGGGCTCGGTCCTCCTCCAGCAGCACCAGGTCAGGAGCGGGATCGCGGTCCCGATCAGCGGCGGCGGGGTCGGCCTCTCGGCCATCTACGGCGTCCTCACCGTCCACACCCGCGAGCCGCGCGCTTTCGGCCCCGAGGACGTCGACTTCCTCAACTCGGTGGCGACGATCCTCGCCTCGGCGATCGCCCGCGAGCGCAGCGCCCGCCTCCAGCAGCAGCTGAACCAGTCCCAGCGGCTCGAGTCCCTCGGCCAGCTCGCCGGCGGGATCGCCCACGACTTCAACAACCTGCTCGCCGTGATCACCAACTACGCGGCCTTCCTCAGCGAGGCGCTGCGCGACCAGCCGGAGACGGTCAAGGACGACCTCAGGGAGATCCGCAAGGCGGCCGAGCGCGCCGCCGACCTGACCCGGCAGCTGCTCGTCTTCAGCCGCCGCGAGGTGGTGAAACCGGAAGTCCTCGACCTCAACCGGGCGATCGAGGAGACCCAGAGCCTGCTGCGGCGGACGATCGGCGAGGACATCGACCTCTGCGTCGAACTGCAGCCCGACCTGCCCAAGGTCACGCTCGGGGCCGGGCAGATCGAGCAGCTACTGATGAACCTCAGCGTCAACGCCCGCGACGCGATGCCGACCGGCGGGGCGCTGACGATCAGGACCGAGACGGTCTTCTTCGAGCGCGTGCTCGGGATGACCACCGGAGACCTCGAGCCGGGGACCTTCGTGCAGATGACGATCGTCGACACCGGCCGCGGCATGGAGCCGGAGGTGGTGGCGCAGATCTTCGAGCCGTTCTTCACGACCAAGCAGGAGGGCCGCGGCACCGGCCTCGGCCTCGCCACCGTCTACGGGATCGTCCAGGAGCGGGGCGGGCAGGTCCAGGTCTACTCGGAGCTCGGGCGCGGCACCGCCTTCAAGATCTACCTGCCGGCCTCAGAGCAGACCGCGGCGGCCGAGCAGCTGGCGCAGCCGGTCGAGGCCGGGGGCAGCGGCGAGCGGGTCCTCGTCGTCGAGGACGAGCCGGCGGTCCGGCGCCTGACGGTGCGGATCCTCAGCGGCGAGGGGTACGAGGTGATCGAGGCGGCCGAGCCCTACGAGGCGCTGGCGCTCTGCGAGGACGAGGACGTCGACCTCCTGCTCACGGACCTGATCATGCCCGGCATGTCGGGCAAGGAACTGGCGGACCGGCTGACGGCGTCGAAACCCGAACTGCGGGTGCTGTTCATGTCCGGCTACACGGGCGACGTGATCACCCGCCAGGGGATGCTGAGCGAAGACGTCCTCGTGCTGGAGAAGCCGTTCTCCTCGGCGAGCCTGCTGCGGCGCGTGCGCGCCAGCCTCGACGAGGGCTAGGACTCCTCGAGCGCCTCGACCCGCCGGCGCTCGCAGGACGGGCAGAGGCCGTGGCTGAGGAACATCGCGTTCTGCTTCAGGTAGTCGACGACGTCCATCCACTCCCCCTCCGGCCGCACGTCGCCGCAGTCCATGCAGATCGGCAGCACTTCGGCGATCCGTTTCAGCTGCCAGTAGGAGCGGTCGCGCTCCTCGATCGTCGCCTGCAGGCGCCGGTTGGTCTCCTCCAGCTCGGCTTTGGCGGCCTGCAGCTCGCGCTCCTGCCGGCGCCGCTCGGTCACGTCCCGCAGCGAGGCGAGGAAGGCCGGCCGGCCCTGCCACTCGATCCCCGCCGCCCGCAGCTCGGCGATGCGGGTCTCCCCCCGGCGCGGCAGCTCCACCTCGAAGGGCCGGTCGCCGAGGACGGGGTGCCCGAATTCGACGCCGACCAGGTCGCCGCTCGCGACGCCGAAGAGCTCCTCGGCGGCGGGGTTGGCGAAGAGGATCACCCCGGCGGTGTCGAGGACGATCATCCCGTCGACGTTGGCCGCGATCACGTCGAAGAGGACGTGCTCGGGAGGGGGCGACAGCTCTGGGACGCGATCCTTCTCGCTCACCGGCAGCACCTCAGTCGTAGGTGGGCCCGAGGACGTGGTCCACGTCCGGCAGGGGCTCCCTGATCTCCATGCCGTTGTCGCCGATCGCGTATTCGCGGATCTCCGGGCTGTGGGTGGAGCCGCGGAGCTTGAGCACGTTGATGCAGCGCCGCAGTTCCCCGCCAGCCTGGAAGTAGCGCAGCATCACGATCGCGTCCGACATCGTCGAGACGTGCGCCTCGGTGACGACGTCGTCGCCCATCAGCTTCGTCGAGGTGTGGATGAAGAGGCCGGCGGTCTGGGTCGACTTCAGGTAGCTCGAGAGGCCGGAGATGAACTCGCGGAAGGCCTTGGTCGAGGAGGTGCGTTCGAGCGCGGAGATGCTGTCGATCGCGACGCGCCGCGGTTCGAACTCTTCGAGTTCGCTCTTGATCTGGATCAGCAGGTCCTCGAGCCCCATCCGCTCGGGGTACTGCGAGTGGATGTGCAGGCGGCCGTCATTGCGGGCGCTCGCCAGGTCGAACCCCCAGGAGCCCGCGTTGCGGATCAACTGGTTCTCGCTCTCCTCGAAGGAGAACATCAGGCAACGCTCCCCCGCTTCGAGGCCCGCTTGGGCGAAGCTGGCGGAGAGCAGCGACTTGCCGGTGCCGGTGGCGCCGCTGACCAGCGTCAGCGAGTCGCGGAAGTAACCGCCGCCGCACATCTCGTCCAGCTCCGGCACGCCGGTGGAGATCCGCTCCTCGGTGACCGCCTGCCCCAGCTCGATCGCCGAGAGCGGGATGACGCTGATGCCGATGCCGCCGGCGATGCTGAAGGGGTACTCGCCCTTGTCGTGGGAGGTGCCGCGGAACTTGAGGATCTCGATCGTGCGGCGGCGCTTCTCGTTTTCCAGGGAGTTGCGCATGATGATCACGTTGTCGGCAATGAACTCCTCGACGCCGAAGCGCGCCACCTGGCCGTACTCCTCGGTGCGCTCGGAGGTGATCACCGTCGTCATCCCGCGCCCCCGCAGGGCGCCGATGATGTGTTTCATCTCCCGCCTGACGACGTGCTCGTTGCCGAACTGGATGAAGAGCGCGGCGAGCGAGTCGAGGACGATCCGGGTGCTGCCGGCCCTCTCCGCCGCGTGCTGGATCTGGGCCAGCAGGCCGCCGAGGTCGTAGTCGCCCACCTCCGAGATCTCCTCGTCGGGCCGGGGCGCGGCGTCGACGATCACGAGACGGCCGTCCGCGACCGCCTCCTCGAGCCCCCAGCCGAACGACTTCGCGTGGAGCAGCAGGTCCTCGGGGCGCTCCTCGAAGCTGACGAGGACGCCGCCTTCGTCGTACTTCGCCAGCCCTTCGGCAAGGAACTGCAGGGCGAAGACCGTCTTGCCGGCGCCGCTGGTGCCGACGACGAGGGTGCTGCGGCCGGCCGGGATCCCCCCGGCCGAGATCAGGTCGAATCCGTCGATCCCGGTCAGGACCTTCGACACGCTCGATGATCTAGGCATTGCTGCTCCTCCCTGGGATGCCCAACTTGGAGAGCGCGGCGGCGTGGTCGCTGAGGTCTCCCACCACCTTGCGCAGCGGCCCCGGGCCGAGCTTGCAGAGCGTCGGCGTGGCGAGGATCCGGTCCTCTACCGCCCGCTGCGGTTCGGCGTTCACGTCCACCACCTCGATCTGCGCCCCTTCCTCCAGAGCGGCATCCCGAATCGCCTCGAGGTTGCGAATCGCCTCCTGCGAGCGCGGCGTATCCGCACTCACATAGAGCCGCAGAACCAGATCTCCATCAGACGTGGCGATACAAACAACCCCGCAGTCGAGCCGGTGACATTGGCTCGATTAGTTTCAACTTCCGGCGGCAAGCATACGAAACCAGCGGTTCCGATAGCAAGCCGCCACGGTTTGCCGCTATAGCGGGAAGTCTATAGTGGAGCTCCTAAGGCTACGCATGTTGAGCAACTGGAACTGGATGAGGACGGCAATCGCCCTTGGGGTTGTCGTCATTGCGGCCCTACTGGCCTTCTGGGTGGGATCTCTGGGAGATTCAGATGACGATCCCATCGCGCCCGCTAGCCAACAAATTCAAGAAGTCCAGAAACTGACGGGGCAAGGGGAAGGAGGGGTCACCACCACCCCACGTCCATAAGCTCGGGGGGTGAGCGTCATGACCTCAGGCTCCATCTCATAGCGATGCCGGCACTTTGCATATGGCGGGTCCGGGCGAACGCAGATAAGCACTTCTTGAGCTCGAGGCCGCTCCCGCAGGGACAAGGATCGTTACGACCAATTTCACGCTGCTCGCAGTAGGAAAGGCAGGGGCCCTGCCAATCTAGGAACGCAATTCCCAGGACGACTGCAAATCCAGATGACGTTCGACTTGGTGTCCATTCAAGCAACGCCCTAGCTGAGTGCGTGGCATCTCCTTTGCAATTGCCGTGACAACAACCTGAGCACCACATTCGGGACATTCGCTATCCCATTCGCGCGCAATTTGATCAAGATCGACCATGAGATCACCGTAGCTACTCACACGGCGGATGCTGGACGCTAGGCAGCGAACTGCGCAAGCACACCCGTGACCGCCGCCACAGCCGCGAGCACCATCGACGCAACAGCAAGGCGCAGCATCCAACGCTCCCGCACTGCCGCCTGAACTTCACCCTCTCTAGCCTTCTCAAGTTCCGCCGCCACAGTTTCTAGCGCCCGCAGCATCGCCTCTTCGCGTTCAACCCCAGCACGACGAGTAGCCGCGGCAACCTCAGCTAGATCGTCCATCTGAGCCTGAAACTGAGAGTGACTCTCCTGCATTTGCTCGACCAACTGAATTCGTGGCGGCTCGATCCCCTGCGGGGGTCTGACCGGCATCGCCTCTGAGTGAAGTCGCTCGAAAATCTCGGCCATCCGCGACTCCGTAGAGGATTCTTCCTCGGCCAGCTCATCCCGTAGAGCCATCGTCGCCATCGTGCCAATTGGGGAAGACGCAACCGGATGACATGTCGCTCAGGAAGAAGGCGTGATTGCGAGAGCCGTGCCGTCTACTCCTCGCAGCCGCCCGTGCAGCGCACTAATCGAATGGGACGCTCAATGACCCCCAGGACGCTCATGGTGAGCTGCGATTACTCCAATGAGAGCTGCCCCTTGAGCAGTGCATACCAGCAAGCCGGGGATGAAGCCAGCGGCGAAACCTCGGCGCACTAGGTCGAGATAGAAAGCGGCTGAGCCAGGGCGGCGGTCAGTGCCGATGCTCCGATATTGCGCGGCGCCCTTGCCGTAACGGTATTGCTGGCGGAGGAAGGCGCGGGTGGTGAGGCCGCTGCGGTGGATGACGAGGGCGGAAGGGATGAACTGGGGGGCGGCGTTGCGGTGGGTGGCTCGCTCGGCCCAGTCGCGGTCCTCGCCGGCGGCGGCGGGGAAGGACTCGTCGAAGGGGAGCTCTTCTATGAGGGCGCGGGTGCAGGCGAGGTTGGCGGTGGCGGCGAAGCCGGGGGAGGCGGTGCCGGGCTTGGTGGCTTGCTGCTGGAGGTAGCTGACGATCGCCTCCCAGGCGCGGTCGGCGGGGGTTGCGCCCTCCCCAACGGTGGTTGGGCCGGCGGTGGCTTGGGCTTGGCCGGCGAGGATCGGGCTCGATAGGGACTCGGCCCAGTCGGGGGTGGGCTCACAGTCGTCGTCGGTGAAGCAGATCACCTCTCCCCCGGCCCGCTTCACGCCCTCGTTGCGCGCCCAGGCGGGGCCGCGGCCGTCGGAGTCCTCGACCACGACGATCTCCACCGGGATCGATTGGGACTCCAAGGCGGCGCGGC
>JALZHV010000369.1 GCA_030860625.1 Actinomycetota bacterium | reverse complement strand
CGACCCAGCGATGAGGTACTTCGTTCCGGGTCAGGAGATCCCGCGCGGCGTCGGCGCCCGGGGTGCTGTGCCGACCGACGATGGTGGGCCCGACGCGGTCCATCCGGCGTTATGCGTCGAGCTGCCCTGCCAGCCAGCCGCTGAGCAGCGCTCCTGCGGTCGCCGCGCCGGCGGCTGCTGGAAACACGGTCGGGCGGAGGTGGTGGCGGGCCAGCAGGGTTCCGGCCGCGTCGAGACCGTCCACCACGGCCGACGCTCGCAGCCAGCCGCGGACGGGCGCGTCGCGATCCCGGGCAGCGAGCACGCCGACCCCGAGGGCGAGGTCGCGAGCCCCGACCACGCGGAGGAAGAGGCGCGTCCCGCCGGAGTCCCCGTCAGGGCCCATCATCGCGCGGCCCGCAACTCCCGGCACGACCAGGGACACGACGCCGAAGGCGATCCTTCCACCCGCCAAGCCGACCGCCAGGTCCCTGGCCTCCATCAACCGATCCTACGAGATCAGCCGCCCGCCACAGACCGGAGCGATACTGCGCGCATGGCGGAACCGGACCGACGCAGACGAAGCCGCTCCGGCCGGGTGCTTGACGCGGTGATCTGGGGCGCGGCCCTCGGCGCCGCATCCGGCGCCGTGCTCGGCGACGCGATCGCCGGGCTCGGGGCCGGGCTCGGCGCTCTGATCGGGGCCGCGCTCTACGCGCCGGCAGAGGTGATCACGAGCATCAGGCGGGGGCCCGCCGAGCCGAAGCCGCTCTGGTACCGGATCCTCAGCAGCGCCCTCCTAATGGCCCTGTTCGGCTGGCTGCTGGGCCTGATTTACGACGAGCCGTTCTTCATCGCGATCGTCAGCGGGGCTCTCATCGGCCTGCTCGGCCTTCGCCCCGGCAAGGCGCTCCTCGGGCTCCTGGTAGGCGGCGTCCTGGGCGCCGGGTTCCAGGCCCTCGACGACGGGCCCGACCCGGCAGTCGTCGCGGCCGCGGTGGCGCTCGCCTATCGCGTGATCGCGGCGATCGCCTATCGCGGGCGGGAACTCGTCCGGGTGATGGCCGAGGAGGTGCCGGCCTCGGAGCTGCGCTACGTCGTGCCCTTCGAGGCGCGCTCGAGGTACGTCGGCGGCGACTACGTCGAACAGCTCGCGAAGGCGCGCGGCGGCACCTTCCGCCGCAACCCGCCTGACGTCGGGATCCTGGCTTCGCTCGACAGCCTGGTCGGGCCGACCTTCGACCCGAGCCGGGTGCACCCGCTGATCCGCGAGTTCTACGAACATACAAGCCGCTTCCGGCTGTCGATCGTCCCCGAGTGGCGGCGTTGGATGAAGCCCGGATACGAGCTCTTCAAGCTCGTGGTTGCGGAGCCGCTCGGTCAGGCGGCGGTCCCTTCCAACATCGAGGAGGCCCAGCGGGGGATGGTCAGCACGATCGACACGATCGCGCTGCACGGCGACGAGGAGATCGACATCCGCGGCTGGATCCGGACGTTCGCGGACTCGGGCAAGCCGATCTACGTCGGCATCTACACGAGCTTCAGACACGACGGCCGCGGCTACGTGAGCGTCGGCTTCCCGATCCCTAGCGCCAACTTCACCGCCACCCTCCTGCCCCGCAACGCCGGCGAGCACGACTTCCTCCTGACCTCGCGCACCGAGCTCGAGTTCCCTGGCCACTACCTGAGCTCCGTCGACAGCGAGCGAGACGCGCTCACCGTGCTGAAGCTGCTCTATTTCCAGGAACAGATCTTCGTCCACGTCGCCGACGGCGAGCTGAAGACCGACCACAGCTTCTACCTCGCCGGCCAGCGCTTCCTGACTCTCCACTACGAGATCGAGCGCCTCGCCGCGGCCCGCGTCTGACACAACGACACAGAGATCCTCACGCGCCGCGCCGGCCAGAACCGGCCGACGAGCACACCGAGCAGGGGCCCGACCTCGGGTGACAACGGGAGATCGGGAGTCACGGCGACGACGATGCCGAGCGCCAAGCCCAGCACGCCACCAACCGCGATGGCAGCCCCGAGGCTCACGTGCCCGAGTGTTTGTTCGGTGCATGGGCGCCGCGACCCTGGCCGGCGGCTGCTGGTTCGAGGGCGCGGGCGAGGCTCGCCCCGAAGGGTGGCCGTGCTCACCGGGCACCGCGGCCCTTCTAAACGAAGCGCTTGACGAACGCCAGCGCCTCATCGGCGACCTCGCGCCAGCGGCCGTCGATCGTGATTGAATGGCCCCGGTCGGGGACCTTGACGATCTCGGTCACGCCGTCGTTGCGCGCTGTTTCTTGAGACCGGCGTTCGCGATGGACCAGGGCACCGTGTGATCGTTGTCGGCGGAGACGATCAGCAGCCGCCCACGATCGGGGTTCCGGCTGTCGACCCACGCTTCGGTCCATGGATTG
>JALZHV010000070.1 GCA_030860625.1 Actinomycetota bacterium | reverse complement strand
GTCGCCAGCACCGTGACGACGAGGGCGACGAGGCGGCGGCCGAGGCGCTCGAAGCGGAGGACCTGCCACCCCTCCTCGCGGGCGAGCGCGGCCAGCGGCGGGTCGGGGTTGACCGCGACCGGGTTGCCGACCGCGCGCAGCATCGGCAGGTCGGAGAGCGAGTCGGAGTAGGCGTAGGACTCGGCGAGGTCGATGCCGTGACCGGCGGCGAATTCCTCCATCGCCCGCACCTTGCCCTCGCCGTAGACGAAGGGGCCGTCGAGGCGGCCGGTGAAGTTGCCTTCGGCGTCGGTCTCGTAGTGGGTGCCGATGCCGCCGTCCATCCCGAGCACGTGGGCCAGCTGCTCGACGACGCCGTTGCCGGCGGCGCTGACGATGAAGGTCGGACGCCCGGCGTCCTGGTGGGCGTAGATCTCCTCCAGCATCTGTGGGAAGACGCGCGGCAGGATCGCCGCCATCACTTCCGGCCCCATCCGCGCGATCGTCCGCTCCGGGACGCCGGTGATCAGCTCGCGCGCCACCTTCAGCACCTCGGTGGTGCGGGCGTCGGTGGTGCCGCGCAGGCGGTAGCGCAGGTGCTCCCAGCCCCAGCCGGCGAGCAGCCGGCGGCTGACGATCCCCTGTTTGGCGGCGATGCGGGCGAACTGCATCCCGCTCGAGCCCGCCATCAGGGTCTTGTCGAGGTCAAAAAAGGCGGCAGCCCGCGGCACTCGTTCGCTCGCGGGCTGCTCGCTCAAAGGACTGCTTACGCCCCGTCGACCTCGATCACGATCGCGTCGCCCTGACCGCCGCCGGAGCAGATCGCGGCGAGGCCGAGGCCGCCGCCGCGGCGGCGCAGCTCGTGGACGAGGGCGCCGACGATGCGCGAGCCGGAGGCGCCGATCGGGTGCCCGAGGGCGATCGCGCCGCCGTTGACGTTGACCTTCTCCTCGTCGACGCCGAGCATCCGCACCGAGTTGAGGGCGACCGAGGCGAAGGCCTCGTTGATCTCCCAGAGGTCGACGTCCTCAGGGCTCTTGCCGATTTTTTCCAGCGCCAGCTTCGAGGCGTTTGCCGGCGTTTTCGCCAGGTACGGGAAGTCGTCGGCGACGGTGCCGTAGGAGAGGATCCGCGCCAGCGGCGTCCGGCCTTCCTTTTCGGCCCACTCCTCGGAGGCGACGACGATCGCGCCGGCGCCGTCGTTGACGCCCGGGGCGTTGCCGGCGGTGTGGGTCGCGTCCTCGCCGCCGATCGCCTTCAGCTTCGCGAGGGTCTCGAGGGTGGTTTCGGGGCGGATCGCCTCGTCGGTCTCGACCGTGTTCTCGCCCTTGCGGGACTTGACGGTGACGCCGACGATCTCCTCGGCGAGGCGGCCGGCGTCGGTCGCCTCGGAGGCGAGCCGGTGCGAGCGCTCGGCGAAGCGGTCCATGTCGACGCGGCTGATCTCGAGCTCGTTGCCGACCTCGCTCGCCTCGTTGATCATCTGTTTGTTGGTGAAGGGGTTGGTGAGCCCGTCGTGGGTCATCGCGTCGAGGGCCTTGACGTCGCCCATGCGGAAACCGGAGCGGGCGCCCGGCAGCAGGTACGGGGCGTTGCTCATCGACTCCATGCCGCCGGTGACGGCGACGTTGGAGTCGCCGGCGCGGATCGAGGTGTCGGCGAGGCCGATCGCCCGCATGCCGGAGGCGCAGACTTTGTTGATCGTCTCGGAGGGGACCTCCTTGGGGATCCCGCCCTTGATCTGGGCCTGGCGCGAGGGGATCTGGCCCTGGCCGGCCTGGAGGACCTGGCCGAAGACGACCTGCTCGACCTGCTCGGGGGCTACGCCGGAGCGCTCGAGCGCGGCCTCGATTGCATGGCCGCCGAGGTCGGTGGCGTCGAGGGAGGCGAGACCGCCACCCATCTTTCCGAAGGGGGTGCGCGCGGTACCGAGGATCACTGAGCTGGGCATCTACTGCCTTTCCTTTCCTAAGTTCTTATGGCCTGGCGCGGGGGCGCCGGGCCCAGCGGATGAAGATACCGACAGGGGGCCGTAGACTCGCGGCCGATGAAGGTCGAGGTGAAGCAGGCCGATCTCGCGGGCGCCGGCGCCGAGCTGGCGGTCGTCGGGCTGTTCGAGGGCGGCGAGCTGCCGGGGGAGATCGCCGCTGCGCCCGGCGCCGACGCGGCCCGCGCGGGCTTCAAGAAGCTCTCGCTGCTGCGCCCGGAGGGCTTCCCGCCCGTGCTGGTTGTCGGGCTCGGCGAGCGCGACGAGTTCGGCCTCGAGGAGCTGCGGGTGGTCGGTGCGGTCGCCGCCAAGGAGGCGGCCCGGCTCGAGGTCGGCTCGATCGCTTGGGCGCCGCCCGATCCCGACAACGCCGACGCCGCCGAGGCCTTGGTCACCGGGACGATCCTCGCCTCCTACCGCTTCGACCGCTTCAAGTCCGGCAGAGAGAACGACGACTCGCCGCGCCTTCTCGAGTCGCTGACGCTGCTCGGGTCCGCCGAGATCGAGGACGGCGCGATCTCCGGCCGCGTCGCCGCCGAAGCCCAGAACCGGGCCCGGGACCTGCAGAGCACGCCCGCCAACTTCGCCACGCCGACTTTCCTCGCCGAACGGGCCGAAGAGATCGCCGCGGAATTCGATTCGCTCAGCGCCGAAGTCCTCGGCCGCCCCGAGATCGAGGCGAAGAAGATGGGTGGTCTGCTCGCGGTCAGCCAGGGCGGGCCGCAGGAGCCGAAACTGATCGTGCTGCGCTACTCGGGCGGCGGCTCCGGCCCGACCCTCGGGTTCGTCGGCAAGGGCGTCACCTTCGACACCGGCGGCATCTCGCTGAAGCCCGGTGCAGGGATGTCCGACATGAAGATGGACATGTCCGGCGCGGCGGCCGTGCTCGAGGCCGTCGCCGCGATCGCCGAGCTGAAGCTGCCGCTCGACCTGATCGCCGTCGTCCCCTCGACCGAGAACATGCCCTCCGGCACCGCGATCAAGCCCGGGGACATCATCACCCAGTACAACGGCAAGACGGTCGAGGTCAACAACACCGACGCCGAGGGGAGGCTGATCCTCGCCGACGCCCTCGCCTACGCGATCGAGCAGGGCGCCGAGCAGATCGTCGACCTCGCCACCCTGACCGGCGCCGTCGTCATCGCCCTCGGCTCGACCTACGCCGCCGTCATCTCCAACGACGACGATCTCGCCGAGGAGGTGACCGAAGCCGGCGCCGACAGCGGCGAGCTGGCCTGGCGCCTGCCGCTGCACCCCGAGTACAGGCAGCTGATGAAGGGGAAGGTCGGCGATCTCTCCAACCTCGCCTCGAAGCGCAAGGCGGGGACGATCACCGCCGGGGCCTTCCTCGAGGAGTTCGTCGACGAGACGCCGTGGGCGCACGTCGACATCGCCGGCACCGCCTGGGACGTCGGCCGCGAGTACATCGGCAACGGCGCCAGCGGCTTCGGCGTGCGGCTCCTGGTCGAGCTGGCGCGCCATTTCTCGGACTAGCCCTCTCCCCCGAGGATCATGCAGGTGGAGGTGCCGGTGGCGAGCAGCTTGCCGCTCTCGGCGGCGGTCAGCGTCGCCTCGGCCGTCGCCTGCTTGCGGCCGCGGTAGAGGACGTTCGCCTCGCAGAGGACGCGGCCGGTGTCGCGGGTGATCGGCCGCACGAACTTCGCCTCGAGGCCGAGCGAGGTGTAGGCGACGCCGGCGGGCAGGGTCGTGTGGACCGCGCAGCCGAGGGCCGAGTCGAGCAGGGTCGCGGCGTAACCGCCGTGGACGACGCCGATCGGGTTGTAGTGCTCCTCGCCGGGTTCGCCCTGGAAGACCACCCTCCCCTCCTCCAGCTCGACCGGGCGCAGCCGCATCGTCACCGCGATCGGCGGCGGCGGCAACTCTCCGGCGACGACAGCCCGCATGTAGTCGATGCCGGCCATCGTCGCCCCGATGGAAGCCGTCACCACCGGGTCCTCCCAGGCCAGGGTGCGGCTGCGGCCGTCGTCGCTCACCGGATCTCGAGCCTCCGCGCGTCGGCGGTGCGCCGCGGCTGCCGCGGCCGCGCCGGGTAGTGCAGATCGGCGCTGATCTCCGCCTCGCTGATCGCGATGCGGGCCTGCTTGCGCTGGTGCTGGCTTCTATGTCTTGGGATCAGCCTCATCGTGGGCCTCCAATCGAGTTAGTTGCATGAAGCAACTCTTGATGAACAGACCCTAACCGAGTCGGTTGCTTGATGCAACCATGTGTGCGAAGATTCACACGTGCTGCGTCGCGACTATCCCGCCCTCGGCGACTGCTCGGTCGCCAAGGCGCTCGAGGTGATCGGCGAGCGCTGGTCGCTGCTGATCGTGCGCTCGGTGATGCACGGCAACCGGCGCTTCGGCGAGATGCAGGAGTCCCTGGGCATCGCCCGCAACGTTCTCTCGGCGCGCCTGCAGCGCCTGATCGACGAGGACATCCTCGAGCGGCGCGCCTACCAGGAAAGCCCGCCCCGCCACGAATACTTCCTCACCCAGAAGGGCCTCGACCTCTGGCCCGCCCTGATCGCCCTCCTCCACTGGGGCGAGCGCTACTCCCCCGACCCCGCCGGCCCGCGGCGCCTGATCGTCCACAAGGAGTGCGGCGGCGAGGTCAGCGAGCGCGGCATCTGCGAAAGCTGCGGCAAGGTCCTCCACGCGCGGGACGCCAAGCAGGTTCCGGGGCCTGCTGCGAAAGCGGTTGCTGGTATCACCGCCACGACTGCCGACTAGCTTTTTTCTTCCTCTCGTCGCCGCAGATCGTCGGCCAGTTCGACGTACTCCAAGACCATCAGTTGGTCCTTCGCCCGGTTAGCCGCCCGCTTCATCGAGATCAAGTCGTCAAGAGAGGCGACGCGTACCTCCACCCCGGCGATCCGCTCGATCTTCGAGTCCCGACGAAGCTTCTCGTAGCTCTTGATCCCGGCAATGTGGCCGAGCACGTCGAAGCTGCCGAACGCCGTGTCGAAGGTGAAGTTGGCGCCGTTCGCCAAGGTCTGCGCGTCAAGTTGAAATGGCAGGTCCTCTGGCGCCCCTCGGAGGGTCACACGGAGTTCGGCAAGGGCAGCCGCCAAGCGGTCCAGATTCGGAGGGTCCCGCGAGTAGGCGACATCGAGGTCATAGGTCGGATACGAAGAGCCATGAGCGAGGCCCGCCAGACCCCCCACTACGACGAAGTCGACTCCTTGCCGATCAAGCGCTTTCAGCAGAGGCTCGGGTTGAAGCGGCTCTCCCAGGTTCTCTAGGACCATGAGCTCTTAAGTCTCGGCGCGTTCAATTTCGCCCCCGGTTGCGGCGGACGAAATCCGCAAATTCGAGACCCCGCTGCACTCGCTCTTCAGGAGTGAACTCGAGATTCCCCCGGTTGAGCGTCAGGTCTATACCCGTGTCCCGCTTCTCGGCGGTGAACACCAACTCCTCTCCCAGCAGATGAAGCAGCTCGCTCAGCGTCTGAAACGTGGGAGAGACCCGATCCTGCTCGATACGAGAGATCGCCGATTGAGTCGTTCCCGCTCGCTTTGCCAAGCGCTCCTGGCTCACCCCGTGGCGAAGGCGCGCTTCACGAAGTAGCTGGCCAGGACTCATTTCTTAAATATAGCTTTTAAGTACTTATCGCATATAAGCGATGGAGAACTCCTCGTCTATCAATCGGGTTCTCGCTAGCTTTGATCAACCAGCAAGGGCGACCAGGAGGAACTAGATGGCGACGGCGGCGGAGCTGCAGGTAAAGGACAAGATCTTCATCGGCGGTGAGTGGGTGGAGCCGGCCGGCTCGGAGCCGATCGAGGTGGTGAACCCGACCACGGAGGAAGTGATCGGGACGATTCCCGGCTGCTCGCCCGAGGACGCCGACCGCGCTGTCGCCGCCGCGCGTGAGGCCTTCGACGGCTGGGCGAACACGCCGCGCGAGGAGCGGGCCCGATTCATCTCGGCGATCGCCGAGGGGCTGAACGAGCGGGCCGACGAGCTCGCCGCGACGATCACCCAGGAGCTGGGGATGCCGCTGAAGCTGAGCCGGATCGTCCAGGTCGGCCTCCCCGCCTCGCAGTTCGCGGCGACGCCGCAGCTGATGGAGGAAGTGGCCTGGGAAGAGGAGGTCGGCAACTCGCGGGTGCTGCGCGAGGCGGTCGGCGTGCTCGGCGCGATCACGCCGTGGAACTACCCCCTCAACCAGATCGCCTGCAAGGTCGCCCCGGCGCTGGCCGCCGGCTGCCCGATCGTGCTGAAGCCGAGCGAGGTCACCCCGCTGAACGCCTTCCTCTTGGCCGAGGTGATCGAGGCGGCGGAACTGCCGCCGGGCGTCTTCAACCTCGTCACCGGCGTCGGCCCGGTCGTCGGCGAGGCGATCGCCGCCCACCCCGGCGTCGACATGGTCTCCTTCACCGGCTCCACCCGCGCCGGCCGCCGCGTCTCCGAGCTCGCCGCGGCGACGGTGAAGCCGGTGGCGATGGAGCTCGGCGGCAAGTCGCCGAACGTGATCCTCGACGACGCCGACCTCGAGCAGGCGGTCCCCGACGGCGTCTCCAAGTGCTTCCTCAACTCAGGCCAGACCTGCAGCGCCCTGACCCGGCTGCTGGTCCCGCGCCAGCGGCTGGCCGAGGCCGAGGCGCTGGCCAAAGCGGCGGCCGAGACCTTCACCCCCGGCGACCCGTTCGAGTCCTCGACCCGCCTCGGGCCGCTCGTCTCCGACGTGCAGCGCGAGCGCGTGCGCGGCTACATCCGCAAGGGCCAGGAGGAGGGGGCGCGGCTGATCACCGGCGGCGCCGAGCCGCCCGACGGCATCGAGCGCGGCTACTTCGTCCGCCCCACCGTCTTCTCCGAGGTCGACCCCGAGATGACGATCGCCCAGGAGGAGATCTTCGGGCCGGTGCTGGTAATCCAGCCCTACGAAGGCGAGGACGACGCCGTCCGCATCGCCAACTCGACCCCCTACGGCCTCTCCGGCGGCGTCTGGTCCGCCGACCAGGAGCGCGCGATCAGCGTCGCCCGCCGCATCCGCACCGGCCAGGTCGAGATCAACGGCGGCCGCTTCAACCCCCACGCCCCCTTCGGCGGCTACGGCCAGTCCGGCCACGGCCGCGAGAACGGCAAATACGGCATCGAGGAGCTACTGCAGATCAAGGCGCTGCAGCTGTAGCCGCTAGCGGCCGGGCGGGGTCGCCGTAATGTCGCCTTCGATGCGACTGGCGACCTCGGAGGCGCGGCCGACATTTTCGCCGATCCCGAAG
>JALZHV010000368.1 GCA_030860625.1 Actinomycetota bacterium | reverse complement strand
GGCCAACTCCAGGGCTTCCAGCCGCTGGCGTCCCTGGGTGTCCTCGAGGAGGATCGCCACGGCCGATAATCCTTAGTTATCGCGTTCGCGTCACCTTCCCGAGGATGTCAGCGTCGGAGACGACGCGCCTCAGCGCTCTGTCCGAGACATGGGTATAGATCTCTGTCGTAGTGAGGCTTGCATGGCCGAGGAGGCGTTGGATGTAGCGGATGTCCACACCCGCCTCGATCAGCTGTGTTGCTGCGGTGTGGCGGAGCATGTGGGGGGTGACGTGCCCTGGAAGGCCGGCAGCGATGGCGGCCTTGGCGAGCCTGGATCTCATCGCGGCTGGAGTGAGTGGCTCGTAGTGAAGATTGAATAGGAGATAGGAATGCGAGGGGGCAAGCGTGCCTCGCGCCTCTAGATAGGCCTCCGTTAGATCGGTGATCCAGTCGTTTGCCAGATAGACCCGGCGTTCCCGGCGGCCCTTGCCGAGCAGGCGAATGGCCCGGCTGGGGAGGTCGATGTCTTGGCCCTTGATTCCAACTACCTCGTGGACGCGCACGCCAGTCGAAACCATGAGGGCAACGGCTAGGAGAGTTGTGGCCTCGTGGGGACGGTTCTGAACCGAGCGGGGACCTCCGGCGCACGCGGCCACTCCCGCCGTCTCTCTCAGGAATCCGAGGAGTCGATCGAGTTCATGGGTGGCGAGGAAGCGTGGGAGCCTGTGAGAGCGGCCGAATACGATGCTCGCCTCGCTCCATGGATCGCTCTCGAGCAGGTCCTCCGACAGCATCCAGCGACAGAAGCCCCGGAGAGCAGAAGCTCGACGTTTCAGCGAGGCGGGAGAAAGGCCGGCTTCCTTCTGTATCTCGAGAAATGAGATGAGGCTCTCGCGGTCGATCGCGTGGACTTGCGCCTGCGGGCCCATATGTCGTTCGAAGGCGGCGAGGTCTCCTTCGTAGGCGCGGATTGTGTGCGGCGATAGGTCCCTCGTCAGCAGCCAGCGGACGTACCGGGCGCGAGCCTTCCAGATGCGCATCGAATATGGAATCGACCGGCTGGCGCTTTGCTGGATCGACGGGAGGACTTATGCAGATGACCTCAACTAGCCGCGAGGGCGATGAAAAGTTCGTGCTCTCTGGGGTTTCCGAGGGAGCGGTCGAAGACGGGGATTGAGGCGCCTGGGATTTGCAGCGTCCCGCCGTTGCCTTCGGCGGAGCGGGTCGCGGAGACTTCGGCGCGGTCCCAGGAGGCGATAACGCCCCTGATGTGGGCGCCGGTGTCGTTGCCGCTTTCGTCGCTGATCGGCGTTCCTCTGAGGGCGACGACTCGGTCCGGAGTGACGGCGAGGATGAAGCGCTTCGGCAGCTTCTTGGAGGCTCGCGGGGAGACGAGCTTGATCAGCGCGGCGCCGGTCACCATCGAGAGCATCGACGGCGGGGTGCCCTGGCTCAGCGCCGCGACGACGACCACTTCTTCGCCCAGCTCCTTTTCGACGACCTCCCGCATCGTCGTTTCGCCGGTCATCGATTCGCGCAGCGATCCCATATCTCTCCTTCGTCCGTGGTTCGTCTTTTTAGACGACTTGTCACCCAGAACGCGAACTGCGGCGGGACTCGCTTGAATCAAGGAAGCGGGGCTCATCGCCCTGTGAAGGGATGGGTACCAGTCGAAAACCCCGATGAGCCCCGCTATATCCCAGTCTAGAGCTAAAACGGGTCCTATGTAACACCGATTGGTGCAAAGGTCGCTAGGGCCGGTGGTGGCGGGTCAGCCATCGGTCGACGACGTAGCCGCCGAAGGGGAGGACGGCGCCGACGAGGATCCAGAAGGTCTGCTTGTTGGTCCAGCCGAGCTCTTGGCGCAGGTTGAGGGCGATCACCACGTAGGCGACGAAGAGGAGGCCGTGGATCGGGCCGAGGATCTGGACACCGAGCTCACCGCCGTCGGTGCGTTTTATGTAGGAGGCGACGAGGAGGGCGAGGAAGGTGGTGGCCTCGGCGAGGGCGACGTAGCGGAAGTTGCGGAGGGTCATGCGCGAAGCCTATGTCTCGTAGCATCGCGGCGATGCTGCCCGTCGTCGCCCAGGTCGTCGAATCCCTGCGGGGGGACGGCCACAACCCGATCCACGCGCTCGACGGCTGGGTGCTGGCGACGATCGAAGAGCTGCCGCCGTCCTCGGTCCACGAGCTGGCAATCTCCGCGCGGCTGCGGATGGGCCCGCGCGGCCGCGGCCCGGAACTAGAGGACAGCGACGCGCTCGTGCGCTGGGTCCGCGACGCCACCGAGCGGGACCTGATCCGCGCCGCCAAGAGCAGCGACCCCGCCCGCCCGCGCTGGCTGCTCACCCCGCGCGGCCACCAGCGGCTGCGGCAGACCCGCGGCCTGAAGCCGCGGCTCGGCGC
>JALZHV010000069.1 GCA_030860625.1 Actinomycetota bacterium | reverse complement strand
GCAGAGTTCCTCGGCGACCGCAGCCGAGTCGCCGACAACGACGTCGACGGCGATCCGCGCGGCGACGTCCGGTTCGACCGTGGCGAGCACGCCGACTCCGGCGACCGCGACCGCGCGAACTGGCTCCTCGGCCTCGACCAGCCGTTCGATGATCTCCACGTCAGTTTCGTTGCGGCTGCCGACCCAGTGCGGGCTCCAGTAGGCGCGAGCGACCGCCCCCGCCAGTCCCTCGTCACCGGCGTCGAGAGCCGCGAGGCAGAGTGCGCGGGCGCGGTCGGCGTCCTGCTCGCGGATCGCGACGATCAGCGCATGCAGCGATGAGACCAGGCTGCGGGAGGGATTGTCGATCAACTCGCTCGCAATCGCCAGTCCCCAATCGAAGTCGGCCCGACAAAGCGCCATAAGCAGCGGGGCTGGGTTCGGCCTCTCTTCGGCGGCGGCCAGTTCCGCCGCAGCGCCCTCGACAAGCTCGAGGGCGGCCCCGGGTGTTCCAACCTCCTGGATCACATCTCGCGCGATGCGCTCGGTCAGGGCGGCCAGCTCGGCCCGCTCTCGGCTCGGTGCGCCGAAGCGCTCGGTCGCGCTCGGGCGCCAGGCGACGGACCAGGGTTTGTGCAGGATGCCCGCCACCTCCAGGGTGAGCGTCTCCTCGATTGCGTCGACCACCTTCTTAGCAGCGTCGACGACCTCGGGCCACGGGCTGAATTCGATCTGCCAGGCAAGTGCGTCGACCACCGCCAGCAACGTCGTCGGCCGAGCACCTGAGGCGACCACCTCCGCGAGCACCTCGATCAGCTCCAGTTGCTCCGGCTTCCAGACGGACTGCTCGTCGTCAGAGATCTCCCTGCCGAAGTACCCGCGCGGCCCGCCGAGCGCGTTGCCGATCGTCTTCACCGCGATCGTCGCGGCGCGGACATCGCCGCCGAGCGCTGCGTCGCGCAGCAGCGCGATCGCCTTGGCGCGCACCTTCCGCGTCGGCCCAGGGTTGATCAGGAAGCCACTCATCACCACCTCGCGCTCGCTGCGTGACCACGTGTTGAGTCCCTCGCGCTCTAAGGCATGGCCGACGATGCTCAGGAGCGAATTGCGGTGCTCGTGCGCGCCCGGCTTGCCGAGCTCGCGGCCGACAGCGGTCAGCACCAACTCGTTGAAGCCGACTGGCTTCGCCGGCGCGTATCCCGCCATCTCGCCGAGGATTCGCATCGGGTGCTCGGGATGAGGGTTCTCGTCGCGCGAGTCGTCCTGTCCTAGGCTCCAGAGGATCTCGGTCACTCGCTCGACAGTCGAGTCGGTGTAGGCGATCGCCTCAAGCACGGGCGGCAGCTTCTCGAGCACGTCTCTGGTCGTCCGCGGCCGCAGGCCGAACTGCTCCACGAGCTCGTCCTTCGGCTCCGTCTCCGGGTCGTTCGGGTGCTCGAGGAGGCTCTCGACGATCTTCAGCACCTGGCTGGCTTGGAAATAGGCAATCGCTTCGAGTCGCCCGAGCAGGGCGATGCGCTTCGCGTTGCCGGCTGCCAACAACTCCCGCCGCAGATCCTCCCAGGCCTCGCCGAGCAGGTCGACCTCGCTGCCGGCTGCGCGCGCCTTCCAGTCGAGCTCGGCCAGGTTGCGCAGCACGTGCCCCGGCAGAACCCCCCCGAAGTGCCTGTAGACAAGCTCGGCAAAGCCGCTCGATTCCCCCGACTTCGTCAAGCACGCCTCTTTAAGGACGAAGTCGGAGAGCAGATCCGGGCTGACCCGAAGCTGGTCGCCGCTGCGACGTAGGACGCCGGCCTTCTCGAGGTGCCCGATGTCCTTCTTCACCCTGTCCGCGCGCCGCTCCAGAAAGGCAGCGACGGCGTTGACTGCTTCGGAGTTCCCCATCGGCAGAGGGCCGACTGCCGCTAGAACCTCGAGCAGAGCCCGCGCCTCCTCCCTGGAGACGGCGCTCTCGATGTCGCCGAGCAGCTCGTCCTCGAAGGCAGCCATCGTCTGATACCTGAACTCCTCGTCGTTCTCGAGCAGGGCCGCATGGATGCTGTTGCGGCGGATCAGCTGCCCCCCCACCACCGTCACAAGCGGGCAGTCGCGGCTCACCGCGCAGAGCGCGTCGACGTGTTGCAGGTGATCCCGCCCCAGCGCCTGCTCGGCTAGCCGGCGGACATCGCCCGGCTCCAGCTCGTCCAGCTCGTCGAGGAAGTCGACGTGCGCGGACTCGAAACCGCTGCGGGCGAGGGTCGAGCGCAGCTCGTCAAGCCGCCGCGGGCGGGTGCCGATGACGACCTTGAGCGCCGGGTCTCGTTCCTGGCGGTGCCTTAGGAGATCGAGGATCTGCTCCAAATCGTCGCGCCGGTGGGCGTCGTCGATGATGACGAGGGAGACATCGAGAGGCAGCTCGTCGAGCCCCTCCGGAGTCGCCGGTACGTTGGCGGCCAGATGGACGACGATGCTCCGGCCGTCCCCGTCCACCTCGTCGGCGAACGCGGTCAGCAGGCGGCTCTTGCCGATCCCTCCCCGGCCGGGCAGGACTGCCACACAGCGGTCCGAGCCGCGGAAACGTCGCAGCGCCTCGAGCTCCTGGTCGCGACCGACGAGATCCCATCCCTGGTGGAAGAGGCGGCTCTCGTCGGCGCTCTCCGCGGACACCGAACTTGCGCTGAGGAACAGGGCGGGGCCGGTGCGGCCGAGGAAGCGCTGACGCCAGGCGGCCCCGAAGTGGGTCTCGACCAGCTGGCGGGCTTTCTCCGGCGGCAGGCGCCGGACCAGACGGGAGATGTCGCCGACGTCGAGGAGCTCCCACCTCGAATGCGCGTCAATGGCGCGCCGCGCCCCGGCCGTCGCCTCGCGGCTGAGCAGGATCCAATAGCGGTCGGCCTGGTAGGTGGTGTTCTCCACAGCGCTTTCGACAGCCTTTTGCCCGAACTGCTTCTCCTGTTTGCACTGCACGCCAAGCTTGGCTCCGCCGACGAACTCGACGACGATGTCGATGCCTTCTTGGGTGGACCCCGAGCCACCGAAGAGGTACGCGGCCTTCACCGCGGGCTGAAGCTCGAGTAGCTCCACGCAGAAGCCCTCGAACTGCGGCCATTCGAAGCCGTCCTGTTTGTGAAGCGGAAGGAGGATCGAGCGAGGGTTGAGCGGCGGCGGCGGGCCGAGGGGCGGCGGGGGAACGGTGTCGCGGATCTCCGGCGGCTTCTCGGAGGCTGCGTCGAAGAGCTCCTCGAGCGGATCCGGCGAGCCCTCGTCCCTCACTCGAACCGGTCCGGAGTTAGCCCGCGACGGCGGAGCTCGGCCTCGAGCCGGGCGCGGCCATGGTGGTAGAGGGCCTTGACCGTGCCCTCGGCGCAGCCGAGCATCTCGGCGACCTCCTTCACACCGTGGCCTTCGGCGCGGAAGTACGTCACGGCGCGCTGTCGGGCGGGGAGGGTCCGGAAAGCTTCGATCAGTTCGACCTTCTCGGAAGGAGCCAGGCCGACCGTGGTCCGGGCGAGCAGCTCCGGATCGAGGGACTCTGCGCCGTGCGCTTTCTCCCTGGCGATCACCTTCTGGGTGCGATTGGCAGTGATCGCCCTCGCCCACGACGAGATCTTCGACGGGTCGTCGAGCCCATCAAGGCCGTTCCCTATGTCGAGCAGCGCCTCCTGAATGGCGTCCTCGCCGACCCAGACACCGGGGCCGATGATGCCGCGGGCCGTCTTTGCCACGATCGGCTGCAAAGCTTTGAAGAGCTGTTCGCGCGCCGCAGGATCGCCCGCCTGCGCTGCGGCGGCGAGATCGGGGAGGGCGATGAGGGCGGTGGTCTGCATGTCCGTCTATTTATAAAGAGCGCAGAGCGCACCGAAAGGTTTAGTAGGGCTTGGAAGGCCATCCCCTCGGTCGGCTCTGCAGCGGGCGTAACGCTCAGATGGCTCGGGGATAGCGTGAGAGCTCTATAGAGAGAAGGTCAAAGTTGCTGCGGACTAGTTGTCCACCGATTTCCCAGCCTCAGCAAACTTTTCAACCGCTTGGACCATTTCTCCGCGGCCTTTTTTGCCTAGCTCTTCAATTGCTCGCCGGACCTCGACGGTCCCGAGCTTCGCCTCGCTGCGATCGGCCCAATAAAAAGGAGAGGGCCCTAGCGTGAGCGGAAGTTCGTCTACTGCGATGCCAGCCAATAGAAGCAATTGCCCGTTGTCGTAGAGCGATACGGACATCGCAAGACCCAGGCGTACGCCCTCGATTTCACTGCCAATCGCTGCATGGTCGTAACGGCTTCTCGTCCACTCGATCTGCGGGCCCCCGAAGGTCTCACCACTCGGAAACTGCAACGTTGCGTCCGGAGACTCCGGTGAGTCAGTTACATGGCTCGTCCCGATTTGGGTTACCGCGATAAAGGCGGGGTCGAGTTCAGCCATCAAGTCCTCGAAGGCTGCATCTGCTTCAGCATGGCGGCGATGGCGGTTCTGCTCGGCAGAGTGCTGGCCGGAGAGTTCGGCCCGGGCCCCACGGACCGCAGCCTCAAGGTCAGCGAGATCACTTTCCTCTTGCTCAGGGCTTGGCAGCCATGCCTGCAGCACTGCTGCCATTTCATTCATTGAGGGTCGACGCTCGGGCTCGTGCTCGGTCGCTTGCTCGATCATCTGGTCGAGTGCCTCTGCGCGACCTTCGCCGGTCTCCGCCACTAGAGAGCGGCGATCACTTGCACGTTGGTGGCCCGGCAACGGATAACGCTCTCCGGCGGCAAGGGCCCAAAGCACCTTTGCGAGGGAATAGACATCAGCAAATCGCGCGTCCACCGCTGAGGGGTCGACACTGACCATCTCTGGCGCAGTGAAGTTGGCCGGCCCCACTAGGCTCCCCTCCGTAGTCAGTGACTCTCTCACCTCATCGGGTACCGCGATCAGACCGAGGTCGCCTACAACATAAGTATCGCCCGGTAGAAGGAAGAGGTTCTGCGGCTTCACGTCCCTATGCTGGTAGCCACGCTGATGTAGGCGCGACAGGGTCGCGGCGATACTCGCCAGAGCAGTGACCACCCCCTCAAGGCTTGCGTTCTTGAGCAACCGGTCCAGCGGCACACCTTCCGGCATCGCGTACCACGGGTAATGACCCACGTCCGATGCCGCTGGGAGATTGCTTTCGATTAGGGGCATCACCCCTGGATCGTCGCCGAGGGCCTGTAGGGCCTCGATCTCGCGAACGAACCGCAAGTACCGCTCGCTCGTCCTCTTCTTTGCGGTCGCGACCTTCACCACGGCCGACGTGTCACTGCGCTCCGCCCGGTATACCCGCGAGTTGGCGCTCCGCCCAATCTCTTCACCTAAGAGCCAGCCACCGAATTGATCATCATTCTTCATTGCAGGACAGTGTTTTTATATGAATTCAGGTGATTGCGGACGAATGCGGTATTCCGTCCAGTTGGGACTAGCCGCTGCCGGTCGACACGCCTGGTGCTTTCAGTCTTCGGCGGGCGTGGTCCAACTGCCGCATTAGTAGATCTGCAAAAAGCACTACCTCTGCAGCCTCGGTGGGAGCTTCAAACTCAACAGTTCGATGGCCGAGCGGATTTCGAAAGGCTCCAAAGGCGCCCTTGAAGAGGTTCATCTGACCCTGTCGCTCGGCATTCTCGGCCTCAGTATCCGTGAGTGGTCCATTATCCGGATTGAAGGCGGCCGTCATCAACGGCTCTCCCCGGAGCTTGTTTCCTTTCTTGTCTCTTAGGTCGCCAGCGAGCTCTGCAACAACCTGCTCGACCTCGCGGAGTGCCGTGAAAGCCGCTTGCTCGAATGCGCCGACCCGAACGAGTTTTCGCAGCAGTAGATCGAGTTGCGGGTGAAGATCCAAGCCTAGGCGCCGCCTTGCGCGCGTTAGATCAAGTCCCTTCGTCCCTTGGTCCGCGACCTCCATTCCCCAGCGAGTAACGAAGTACGGGTCGCTTCCTGCCTGCTCGTGCAATGCGATCGCGACGACGTCAACGGCGATCAGTTCTTCCCCGACAAGCCATTCCCATGCCTCGGAGAACGCCCGTGCGATTTGAGGCTCGGCGTCTACCGCCTCGTACGAGTAAATGGCACTCATGCCCCGATGTGGCTGCTGGCGAGTTTGATGGACTTCCATCGTTCGCGACTCAATGAAGCTTTGGCGCCGCTGTGATCGTTTCCCTCCGCCTTCGTCGACGAAGCGCCAGAGGATGTGCATTCCAAGCACTTCGACCTCTAGATCGAGGATCTCATCGGGAGAAGGACATGGGGCTGGTATCGCCATATGCCACGCAGCTTAAGACTGTCCAAGCCATGAAGCGCAATGAGAGTTTTGCCTTGGTGCCCACCAGAAGCTTGCGGCTCACACCGCGCGGACGGCGACGCTGCTGCGGTGGACGGTCGGGATCGGGAGGCCGTCCTCGTGCATCACCTCGAGGTAGGCCTCGATGGCCTCCTTGGCCTTTTCGGTGGCTTCCTCGATCGTCTCCTTGGGTGGCGACTCTCGGAGCACGGGCACGAAGACGCTGAAGCCGCCTTCGGGCTCCGGCCGCAGCACGATCTCGTACTCACGCTCGGTGCTCATGTCGCGAAGCTAGCGTGGCGGCCATAGCTCTGCCACCGCCTAGATGCAAGCCGGAATCGACAGCGATCCCCGCTAATCCCTGCGCATCCCCGCGATTTCAGGCACTAGTGCCTGAAATAGGAGCAGATTTCGGAGGCGGTTGGAAAAGGCTTGAGAAAGCGAAGTTTGCGACGTGCAGGGACTTCCTCCGATGGAGCTAGGCGGATTCGAACCGCCGACCTCCTGGGTGCGATCCAGGCGCTCTGCCAGCTGAGCTATAGCCCCGGGCTTCGCGGGCTGGGAAGTTGCTCCCATTGCCTCGCAAGCGACAGGATAACCGCATAGTCTTTGACAGCCTCCCCGCGGAGATGGCAAGCATGAGCATCCTCGACGACGCAATCCGAGAGCACCTGGAACTGAAGCGCGCCCATGGCGCGGACGAGGCCGAGCTGAAACGGCTGGAGGACGAGGCCTTCGGGCCGCCGGCCCGGCCGGACGAGCCGGACCCGCTCGCCGAGGCGCCGACCGAGTTCATGACGCAGCCCGAGGACCCCGAGGCGGCTGAGCCCGGGGGGGAGGAGCCTGGCGGGCGGCGCATCAACATCGCCGACCTGCAGGAGCCGCCCGAGCCGAAAGCGGCGGAGGCTGCCCCGGCGGAGGCCGAGGTTACCCCGGCGGACGAGCCGGCCGCGGCGGAGGCCGTTCCGATGG